>NZ_JAUBPN010000028.1:0-5338 GCF_036700745.1 Microcoleus sp. S36a_B3
TAGAGACTGCAAGGAATCTAGTTTAAGTGGTCTCGGTGAACCAAGAATCCTCGTACCTTCAGGTCGAGGAGTGTCAATTCTGCCGATACCTACAGTGGCGCGATCGCAAATATGAATCTTAATGGGAACGCGGAGCATAAATAATCTGCTCTCCCCCGCCCCTTATTTTAGTCAAGCACCGCCTCATTCAAGCAAGTTTTTCTTAAGTCACATCTACCTAAATTTGCACCTCTTAAATCGGCATTTTTCAAATTAGCATTGCTTAAATCTGCATAACTCAAATTTGCGCCTCGGAGATTAGCATTAGATAAATTAGCTCCAACTAAATTAGCCCTGACCAGTTGCGCTCCACTCAAGTTACTGCCATTCAAATTTGCTCCTGGCATCTCGGCCGATGTTAAATTGGCTTGACTTAAATTAGTGCCGCCCAAGTCAGCCAAATTCAATTTAGCATAACTCAAATCAATTTTTTCCAAGCAAACTGTACCCAATTGAGCGCATCTCAAATTGGCATTAATAAAAAATCTGTCTCCCAGAGCATAACGGCGCAGTAATTCATCCGCTGCTAACCGAATTAAAACTGTTTCGGAAGCATTTTGGTAGCACCACGATGCCTCCAGCAAACTAGCGGCTGCTTCAATTGCTACCTTGTCGGATTTAGGAAGAACCAAACTATTGCAGCCATCCCACTCACCCTTGAGCATAAATGCCATGTCAGAAGCTGCTGCAATTGAGTCGCATAACAAAACGGTTTCTTGTTTTGGTTGCAGCCAGTTCATTAAACCTATCGAACTCTTGTTTTTCACGGTTGGTTCGGGATTTGTTTGTTTTTCTTAATTATAGATAAAAATATTTCTAATGTGTTGAAACGGTAGGAACGCGGCGCGCACCTACCGTCATAGTTCGGGGAATTAACCCTAGATATCGCAGCAGGCAAAAGGCACTTGTCAGAATCTGACTAATGGCTGATGACTGATGACTAATCTGTTGTACTTACGTGGTCGATTCTCTCTAATTGCCAGAGAATTTGGTTTCCCTCGCGCCGCACGCGAGAAACTACCCAATTTCGCCACACCCAATTATCTCCGCGACTGGTGACAGCGCTGGCATTTACATCCATCAAATCAGCCAGTTCAGAACTGGTAATCAAGTAGCCTTTGGTAGCAACCTCGTCGGCTGTGTGCAAAGTTTCTATCAGGTTGCGGAGTTCCTGAACTCTCACCTCGCGGGGCAAGTTCTCCAGGGTATCGGCAGTTGAATCCATCATGGTAGAGTTGGAGATCGGAAGGTCAGAAGATATGACATAGGATTCTATCGTTTTGTTACCAGTTGTGTCCGTTTCTTCCAAAACAATTGGGTTTTGCAAGTGTAGCGGCGATGCCCCCGTACTCGCCCAAGTCCCGCCTGCGGTTGCTTTCTGCTGTTGCAGTTTGGGAGTGAGATTGTGGGAAAAGCTGCGGGCTATTTCGTCGCACCTGTCGTTGTAGAAGTTGCCGGAGTGGCCCCGGACGTGTTCCCACTGGATTTGTCGCGAATTCAGCTTGTCTAGCAGGTGCCAGAGGTCTTGGTTGACAACTTCTTTGCCCGTCGAAGTTTTCCAGCCTTTGTTTTTCCAGCCTTGAATCCATTTGGTGATGCCGTTTTTAACGTATTCACTGTCCGTGTAAAGGGTGACTGGTTCGGTTTGACCGGAATTAGCAAAAAATTCCAGCGCAGCAACAGCAGCCTGCATTTCCATGCGGTTGTTGGTGGTTTGGGGGTCTGCTCCCCCGAGTTCGTGACAGTTGCCGTCGGCGTAGCAAACTACTGTACCCCAGCCGCCCGGGCCGGGGTTGCCGGAACAAGCGCCGTCTGTGTACAAGCTTTTGATGGTGGGAGTTGTCATGAGGGAATTAATTTTTCATTGACAGGTAACTGGTTTGCAAGTGTAATAATTGAGGAAAATAGCGATCAACTGTAGCTGCCATGAAAAACGTCAACTTAAAGATTAAAAAGGTCGGGTTATTTATTTGTCCGTTTTCTTTGTTAATTTTTAATACTTTGGCGCAAGCACAGCCAATAGTCCCGGCTGCTGACGGTACTGGGACTGCTGTTACCCGCACCGGCAACCGCTACGATATCAACGGCGGCAGTTTGTCGGGAGACGGCGCGAATCTTTTTCACAGTTTTGGCCAATTCGGCTTAAATCAAGGTCAAATTGCTAATTTTCTGACTAATTCGGCTATTCAAAATATATTAGCTCGCATTGCTGGCGGCGACGCTTCACTAATTAACGGCTTAATTACTGTCACGGGCGGCAATTCTAATCTGTTTCTGATTAATCCTGCGGGGATTGTGTTTGGGCCGCAGGCGAGTTTGAATGTGCCGGCGGCTTTCACTGCGACTACTGCGACGAATGTCGGTTTTGGTTCTAATTGGTTTAATGCTGCGGGTACAAATAATTTTAGCGCGTTAGTTGGTGCGCCCAATGCTTTTTATTTTGGGGGGACTCAACCGGGGAGTATTGTTAATGCTGGCAATTTGGCTGTGACTCCGGGGCAAAGTTTATCTTTGTTGGGCGGTACGGTTGTTAGTACGGGGCAGTTGTCGGCACCGGGAGGGCAAATTACTGTTGCTGCGGTTCCGGGGGAGAATGTTTTGCGTATCAGTCAACCGGGGCTTTTGTTGAGTTTGGAGATAGCAGCGGGCGGGAATTTGGGGAATTCTCCACAAGGTTTAAATCCTGTTTCTTTGCCGCAGTTGCTGACAGGTACGGGGCAAAATCAGGCGACTGGTGTTGTGGTTGCGGATGACGGTAGCGTGCGGCTGGTGGGTTCTGGTTTGCTGGTGAATTCTGGGGATGTGGCGATTGCTGCTGGGAATATGTCTGCGCTGGATCAATTGAATGCCGGAAGTGCGAATTTATGGGCTGCGGGAAATCTGACGTTAGCGGGGACTAGGCTGCAAACTGCGAGGGATTTGAGTTTGCTGGCCGGGGATGCGGTGCGGGTTCGAGATAGCGTGGAGAATCCGTTTTTGGCGCGGGCTGGGGGGAATTTGGAGGTGCGGGCCGATCGCGCGATCGACATTCTCACCTTAAATGCTACTGGCGGCTTGTCTCTTCCCCCGCAATTCCAAAGCGCAGGCAATTTGAGTTTAGTTAGCAACGGCACAATTTCGGGGGATTCTCACTTTGTTGCGGGAGGCAATTTTTCGGTGCGGAATTTGTCGGGAATGCCGGGAAATTTTGTGAGTTTATTTGACCCGATCATCAGTTCCGAAGGAGATGTTTTCTTTGGGGATTATACTGGTGTTTCGCTGAAAGTAGAGGCGAGGGGGAGTATTATTGGTGAGAATATTACTATTACTGGCCCGGATTTGGCATTGCCGACTGAAAATGTGAATTCCGACCCAGATATTGCGATTTTAACCAGCAGTCCGGCTTTGATTCTGCGGGCGGGAGTGGCAAATTTGGTCAATTCTGTTAATGTTTCTCCTGACAGTTTAGGTGAGGATACAAATTTCACGGCGGAACCTGTTTTTAGCAGAAATTTGATTGCTGTGGAAAATATTTTAGCAGCCGGGCCGGTGATTTTGTCGGCAACGGGAGATGTGCAAACTAGAGATATTAACGGCGGACAAATTAGCCTGGAAAGCAGGGAAGCTGGAGTAGTAGTTGGGGGCAGGTTAACGTCGAGTTCGACAATTAATATTCAAGCTGTTAACAATATTATTCTGACTAATGATATCTCTCGTGCTGATATCAACGGCAATATTAGTCTGAATTCGACTGCGGGTAATATTGTAACGGGCGCGATCAACACTGGGAATTCTGGGGCGATCGCCTTTACAGCTTTTGGCAATGTGAATTTTGGGAATTTGCAGGGTTCTCAAGTTAATATTACCAGCAACTCAGGTGCTCTGGGAGTTTTGACCGATCCGAATACAATTGTCCCGAATGCAACACCAGTCAATATTACAGCCACCGAAAATCTCACTTTGGCAGCTTCGGGTGACTTAACCGTAGGGAACCTCGCGGGTGCTACTCTCAGGGCTAGCAGCAGCAGCGGAAGTGTCGCTACGGGTACGATCGCCACTACGGGAGATGTCAGAATTTTAGCAGGACAACAAATCAACACGGGGGCGATCGCTGTTAATCCTGCCACAAATCCAGTTAATCCTGCGATTCCCACAGTCAATCTGGACGCGCAAACTAATATTAATGTTGCATCGATTGATGCTGCCGCCGCCAGCATTGCTTTGAGAGCTTCTAGCGACTTAAATACTGGGAATTTGCAGGGGGCGGCAGTTGATGTTAACAGTGATGGGGGAAATATTGCGATCGGCAATACTGCGTCAACTGGAAATATCAATGTAAGAAGTGCGGGAAATGTGAATTCAGGGGATTTGCGGGGTTTGGGAGTTAATATTAACAGCCGTGCGGGGACAATTGGAGTTACCAGTGCTACCGCCACCAGCAATGTAAATTTCACCGCTTTGGGCAATATAAATTCAGGTATTTTACAGGGAAGTGATGTTTCAGTTAATAGTAATGCTGGAAGCATTCAGACTGCAAATGTTACCGCAGCTAACGGTGTGACTTTGACAGGATCTGGCGATGTCAATGCTGGAAATTTGAGGGGATTTGCGGTTGATATTAGCAGCCGTGGGAATGTGAGAATTGGGGATGTTAACGCTGGAGGAAATATTAATTTGCAAGCCGCTCAAAATGTAAATTCGGGAAATTTGCAGGGAGTTATAGTTGATTTAGTTAGCAGCAGGGGAAATGTCAGCACTGGCAATATTAATGCTTCATCAATTGTGGATATTTTAGCGGGAGGGCAGATCGGAACTGGGGAAATAGATGTTAATCTTTCGGGGCGCGGCCGCAATCCTGCAGTCAATATTAACGCTCAAAATGATATTAGCATTGTATCGGTCTATGCTCCGGGCGCTAAAGTTGATATCGCAACTCCGGGTTTGGTGCGAGTGACTGGTACTTTTGACCAAAACCGCACTGTGAGTGTCTCAACGCTTGGTGGCGATCAACCGGGTACAGTCAGGATCGCCCACGGCGGCGGGGATGTCAATCCGCCGATACCTTTTGCGGTGGGAGATGCGACGGTTAACGGGACTGCTGGGGCGATCGCCAGCAATACTTCGGGTACAATTACTCAGGGACAATCTTTCATCAATTCTTACACTCAAGGTAGTAGTGCGATCGTCACTACAAATCAACCCGGAATAACTCCACCCGGAATAACTCAACCCGGAATAACTCAACCCGGAATAACTCAACCCGGAATAACTCAACCCGGAATAACTCAACCCGGAATAACTCAACCCGGAATAACTCCAC
>NZ_JAUBPN010000028.1:5438-63769 GCF_036700745.1 Microcoleus sp. S36a_B3
ACCCGGAATAACTCAACCCGGAATAACTCAACCCGGAATAACTCAACCCGGAATAACTCAACCCGGAATAACTCCACCCGGAATAACTCCACCGGGAATAACTCCAAGCGGTAGATTTCCATCAGATAGAAACCGGGTTTTTCCCCAACCAAACGAACCCCTTAACTCCCAACAGCAACGGAATCAAAACATAATATCGCGAGAGCTAGGAAAACGCGGAGAAAGGCTGCCGCCGGAAAGAATCCAAGATCCGAGAGGACTGAGAAATGTGATCAATTCAAATATCAGAGATTCAGTTATTCAGTCAGCATTTCGCAGTGAAATCGGCAGGAATTTGGATGTCGGTCAAATATCGGCAGCTTTACCTCTGCTGGAAAAATCTTTCAGCCAAGAATTCCGGGAATATTTCGGCATTAACACCACCGACGAGTTGCTATCCCCAGACGAAATCAAGAAAAAGTTAGCATCTGTGGGTGCAGAAACGGGCACGAAACCCAGCTTAATTTATCTGTTTTCGCGAGAAGAAAAATTAGATTTAATGTTAGTAACTTCTTGCGGTGCAGTGGTTCACAAAACCGTGTCGCAAGCAAACCGGGAAGAATTGCTGAAAGTTGTAACTGAATTCAGGGGTGAGATTACTAAGCCTGGGGCGCGGACTACTACCAGTTATCTACCATCAGCCCAAAAGCTTTATAAGTGGATGGTTGCGCCTTTGGAGGAGGATTTGCAAAAGTGCGAAACGGATACTATTTCCTTTGTTGTCGATCGGGGTTTGAGAGGTATGCCCTTTGCTGCTTTGCACGACGGAAAGCAATTTTTGGTGGAAAAATACAGTCTCAGTTTGATGCCCAGCATTAATTTAACAGATAGTCGCTACGTCGATCTCAGAAATTCTCAAGTTCTAGCAATGGGCGCGTCGGAATTTTCAGAGTTGAATCCTCTACCTGCCGTTCCTGCAGAAATAGCTGCTATTTCGCGAGAGTGGCCGGGAGCAAGTTTTCTGAATGAGGGTTTTACTTTAGAGAATTTGAAACAACAGCATCAAAGCCGGCCTTTTGGAATTATTCACTTAGCTACTCACGGCGAATTTCGTCCGGGAGCTCCGAGTAATTCTTTTATTCAGTTGTGGGATAGTCGGCTAAGACTGGATCAATTACAGAATTTGAGATTGAATAATCCGCAGGTTAATTTGTTAGTTTTAAGTGCTTGTCGGACTGCTGTGGGTGATGAAAGTGCGGAGTTGGGTTTTGGCGGTTTGGCGCTGCAAGCTGGGGTGCAAACGGCTTTGGGAAGTTTGTGGTATGTTTCGGATGAGGGTACTTTGGGATTGATGAATGAGTTTTACCAGCATTTGAAGACTGCGCCAATTAAGGCTGCGGCGCTGCGAGAAGCGCAAATTGCGATGTTGCGGGGTGATGTGCGTTTGGAGGGCGGAAAGTTGCGGGGTTCGAGTCGCGGCGAGGGAGTGGAGTTGCCGCAATCTTTGCAGGGGTTTGCTGATTTGAAGTTGTCACATCCTTATTATTGGTCGGCTTTTGTGATGATTGGCAGTCCGTGGTGATTGGTAATCGGTAATGAAAGCAAAAGGTAATTGACAATAACCGCAAAGCTTGCGGCTTAAAAGCTGGTGCCCTGCCAATTATTCATTACCCATTACCCATTAGCACACATACCTCATTTATCTGAGAAAGGCTATATATTGTCAAGCCTTCAAATCAGAAAACCAAATAGAAACCTCAGCATCTGGATTTTCTGGCAGCCGAGTCCATCCAGTTGATTGGGCAAATCTCTGCTTGATTAGCGCCAGTTGATTTTCATTTTGCTCCAAAGCCTTAGATACAACAAGTATGACTCTCAAATCTTGTGCTGTTGTAATTTTCATCTGAGCTTCTTCACTGTCAACTATTGGGAGTGTGAGGATTCTGTGTCTCATTTCGAGCCACGAACCAAAACGCAATTCATCGGTATCTTTAGTTAAAACTACAACATCTTTAGGTGATTTAACAGCAGAATTTATTTGACTAACTACCGCTTTAACATTCATTTTTGACAAGATATCGACATAGATAAAATTCTCTGTTGTTACGTAATTTTTCCGCAACATTATAGCCTCAGCCCAATCACCTATATAATTGAGCGGGGGCAGCAATACAAAGAATACCAATAAAATAGACAAGACAATTTTTGAAAGGATAGATTTTTCCCGATTGGAAATCCAGTAAAGGTAGGAAGAAATAACAAAAAAAACAGTAAGTATAAAGAAAGGATTACTGTAACGACCGATGCCTGCCATTAATAGATTGATCCCAGTTTTATAAGATATATATGCAATGAATATAAAAGGAATCGTGGAAAGGCAGCCCCAAAGAATAATAAGTTTTTTATTGTATATATTTTTTCGAGCGCAGTCTGCAACAAACCAAAAAGCTGCTAAGGTTCCTGCTAGACCTACAAATATTTTAAAGGTTTCTGTTTTTCCTGAAATATCTAAAGCAAATAACTGTTTAAAAATTGTGCTTGTACAGGTCAACAGCCTGCCTTGAGTAAAAATTTCTGAATTGAATAGACCCAAACCAGGAGCTGCTATTAAACTCAATAAAAAACGCATTCCTCTTGTAGAAGGCGATGCCACAGGAATAGCAGATTGAAATTGCTCTACAGCACTATGGACTCCAGAAAGTGAATGGTGAATAGCACTCAGACCAATTACGGGTAACAAGCTGAATCCCGTACAAACTGTTAACAGGATAAAACGGTTTTTCAAGGTATATTGTTTGCTGAAAAACCATAAAAATACAGCTAGATATGCGAGAATTCCTAGAGAAACTAAAAAAGCAGAGTATTTTAACCAGTAAATTCCCCCTAAAAGTAGACCTAGTAGAGCTGCATGAATTAGAAGGCGACTATCAAATTTATTGCCTGATGATAAAATTGAACACAGATACATTGCGTAGAGTAATACCCAAGGCATGACTGCCCACGGAATGACATCTCCTGCTGTAAAAACCAATAATGAGCCAATTTCTATATAATAGATAGATAACAGGACAGCTATAATTATTTTGATTTTTTGGTCAGAGGTGAGAGTATCTATTACCTTTATCCACCCCAAGCCGCCTGAAAGAAACAAAAAGTATGCGGTTGTTCTGACTGCAATTCCTAAAGGCAATCCGAGGGCGATTAAAGGTAAAAATGCGAAGGTAACGCCTGGAGCGTGCCAGACTATCCAGGTTTGTATATCTTGGGATATATCTTTGGGATTTACGGTAACAACTGAGTTGATTAAACTAGATCCTCCGCTCAACCACTGGTTAATTCCTTTGATTTGAGGGAGGGGATCGAATTCTATTCGGTAAGGAAATACTGAGGCGATCGCAAAAAAGAAAGTGACAAGAAATAGAAATATTAAATATGGCGCTAATTGCTGATAGCGAGAATTTGTTAAATTCATATTACAGTTTTAGTTAGGGAAACTATAAAGTATAAGTCAATACGGTTGACTGAAGAATAATCTGAATTGCAAAAAATGCCTGTATTGCCTATAAAATCGTAAGATGAAGTTCATCAAAAAATATTAAGTCAATTGTATTGAACTATAAGTCACCTGTCTCAAAATTGGTGATAAATGTGATGTTTCTTAATAGTTCTTGAAATTTTGGCTGGTAGGTATGTTCGCCAGCAATGCGGATGGTACTATTGCTCAGGGACAATCTTTCATCAATTCTTAACACTCAAGGTAGTAGTGCGATAATCCGCAGGTGAATTTGTTAGTTTTAAGTGCTTGTCGGACTGCCGTGGGTGATGAAAGTGCGGAGTTGGGTTTTGGCGGTTTGGCGCTGCAAGCTGGGGTGCAAACGGCTTTGGGGAGTTTGTGGTATGTTTCGGATGAGGGTACTTTGGGATTGATGAATGAGTTTTACCAGCATTTGAAGACTGCGCCAATTAAGGCTGCGGCGCTGCGAGAAGCGCAAATTGCGATGTTGCGGGGTGATGTGCGTTTGGAGGGCGGCAGGTTGCGGGGTTCGAGTCGGGGTGAGGTGGTGGAGTTGCCGCAATCTTTGCAGGGGTTTGCTGATTTGAAGTTGTCGCATCCTTATTATTGGTCGGCTTTTGTGATGATTGGAAGTCCGTGGTGAAAAGATATTAATATTCCTGTTCTCCTATTAGATCATTTCCGGTTACACCGTCAGGTGATGTTGACTGTTGACTGTTGACTGTTGACTGTTGACTGTTGACTCGAATTTACTATTCCGATGAACAGAGGATTTGATATTACTTAGCGCTTGCTGATTTAACCAAAAACCTAGATAACTCAATGGATTAAGAGGGATAAAAAGTGAATGAGGTGCAAGAAATAAGCTTTGAAACCATCAAAAGTCAATCACTTTCCTAGATTCCTGACTATTCTTACCTCCTCTAATTCTGACTTCTGACTCCTGACTCCTGACTCCTGACTCCTAGCCTTAACGAAAAGACTTTTTCAACAAGCCCTACTTAGCGTGGCAATTTTCCGAGGGGTTTGATGATTGGCGGTATGCTTTTCCCATTTTCTATTTTCCCAGCAGCGCGCGGTATTACTTGAACTTGCGGTTCGGTTAGCAGCGAAGTGCTTGGTAAAGCGGACAGAAACGAGGGATTGAAAGCCACGAGATGCTGAAAAACTAAACATGAGTTAAAAAACCCTATTTTTTTCGTTTCTAACGCGCTATTATTTACAGAAAGCTGGTGCGTTGTGACTTAGCGTTAATTTTTAGCAGAAAAATCAATATGCTCTCGATTCCAGGCGTTGCCGTCCAGACACTGCTCTATGAAAGTGCTAACTCTCTGGTTTACCGGGCCATTCGGGAAGCCGATCGCCAACCGCTGATCCTCAAACTTCTCAAAGAAAGCTACCCCACACCTCAAGAATTGCTGCGCTACCGCACCGAATATCGCATCACCCGAGAGCTGAAAGAGGCGGGAGTCGTGCGAGTCTATGATTTGCAAAAATACCAAAACAGCCTCGTGATTTTTGTGGAGGACTTTGGCGGGGAATCCTTGAAAATATGGATGCTGCGGCGAAAGTTTAGCCTCAAGGAGTTTCTGCAAATTGCGATCGCCACTACTGAAACTTTAGGGAAAATTCACGCGACCAACATCATCCACAAAGATATTAACCCCTCAAATATTGTTTATAACCCGGAAACGGGGCAGCTCAAAATTATCGACTTTGGTATTTCCACTCAGCTAACGCGAGAAATGCCAACCCTGAAAAACCCCAGCATTTTAGAAGGCACCCTCGCTTACATCTCGCCGGAACAAACAGGCAGGATGAATCGCTCTATCGATTACCGCACTGACTTTTACTCCCTCGGTGTCACCTTCTACGAATTGCTGAGTGGAAAACTGCCTTTCGAGACAGAAGATGCTTTAGAGTTGGTTCACTGCCACATTGCCAGACTGCCAATTCCTCCCCACAAAATCGAGCCAGAAATTCCCCAAATTATCTCCAAAATTGTCAGTAAATTGATGGCGAAGAATGCCGAAAACCGCTATCAAACAGCATTGGGACTGAAGCACGATTTAGAAATATGTCGGGTTGCATTACAAGAAAACGATAGCATAGAAGAATTTGACTTGGGAACGCATGATATTACAGATAATTTCCTGATTCCCGAAAAATTATACGGCAGAGAAACAGAAGTTTTCGAGCTATTAGCTGCCTTTGAAAGAGTTGGTAATGCTACTGCCGAAATGATGCTAGTCGCTGGCTCCTCTGGAATTGGTAAAACCGCAGTAGTGAACGAAGTCCACAAGCCCATCGCCCGACAGCGCGGTTATTTCATCAAAGGCAAATACGACCAGTTCCAGCGCAATATCCCGTTCAGTGCATTTGTGCAAGCATTTCGGGAATTGATGGGACAATTATTATCAGAAAGTGACGCTCAGTTAGACAGATGGAAAACCCTGATCCTCACAGCAGTAGGCGAGAGCGGGCAAGTCTTGATTGACGTAATTCCTGAATTAGAACGCATCATTGGCGCTCAAAGTCCTGCACTAAAATTGTCGGGCAGTGCCGCCCAAAATCGCTTCAATCTGCTGATGCAGAAATTTGTGCAAGTATTTACTACTGCTGAACATCCCTTAGTGATGTTTCTGGACGATTTGCAGTGGGCAGATTCAGCATCTTTGAAATTGCTACAACTATTGATGGAGGATACGGGGCATCTCTTGGTATTGGGTGCTTATCGGGATAATGAGGTATCACCTGCTCATCCGTTTATGTTGGCGGTGGATGAGATTGTGAAGTCTGGGGCCACGGTGAATACGATTACGCTGCAACAATTGCGTTTAGCAGATCTCAATCAGTTGGTAGCAGATACACTAATTTGCGATTTATCTTTAGCCGAACCCCTGACAGAATTGGTTTATCAAAAAACCCAAGGTAATCCCTTTTTCTCGACTCAATTCCTCAAGGCGCTGTATGAAGATGGTCAAATTATCTTTAACCACCCTCAATCCTCCCTTACTAAGGGTGCAAGTACAGGGGGGTGGCAGTGCGATATCGATCGAGTTAAATTTGCCGGCACCTCGGATGTGGTGGAGTTTATGGCGGCGCAATTCCAGAAGTTGCCTGCCCAAACTCAGGATGTTCTCAAACTTGCCGCGTGTATTGGGGCGCAGTTTGATTTAGAGACATTGGCAACAGTCAGCGAAGAATTACCAGAATCGACGGCATCAGCGCTGTGGAAAGCCTTGCAAGAAGGACTCATTTTAGTAATTTCCGAAGGCTATAACTTTATTCAAGTAGATGCTCAATCTCCGAATCAGTCTGTTGCTAATCCCACTTATAAGTTCCTGCACGATCGCGTCCAGCAAGCGGCTTATTCATTGATTCCCGACAACCAAAAACAAGCCACTCATCTGAAAATTGGACGGTTGCTGCTACAAAGTTCTTCTGAGATAGAAATCGAAGAAAAAATCTTTGATATTGTGGGGCATTTAAATCAAGGAATTGAGTTAATCAATCAATTAAGTGAACGCTCAGCCTTAGCCCAACTCAACTTAGAAGCTGGACGTAAGGCTAGAAATTCTACCGCCTACGCTGTGGCAAATATCTATCTACAAACGGGAATTGAGTTACTGACACCTCAATGCTGGCAAAATCAATATGAATTGGCGCTAAATCTTTACGTTGCTGCTGCTGAAATTGCCTATTTGAATGGTGACTTTGATGGTATGGAACAGATAACAGCAAAGGTTTTGCAAGAAGCCCAAACAATTTTAGATCGAGTTAAAATTTACGAAATTAAAATTGCCGCTCAGACAGCTCAGAGCAAGGTATTAGAAACGATCGCAGTAGCAAGAGACGCACTCTTACAATTGGGGATTGAACTTCCTGCCGAACCCGATGAAGCCAAGATTGGCAAAGCGCTACAAGCCCTTGCGGGGCAACTAAGTGGCCGAAAAATTGAGGAATTGGTTGACTTACCTGTGATGACAAATCCAGAGACTCAGGCAGCTATGCAACTGTCTGGTATGTTGTTTCCACCCATTTTCCAGGGAATGCCCGGTTTGCTGCCCTTGCTGAGCTCAACGATGGTGAGTTTATCGCTCTCTTTTGGGAATGCGCCCGCATCGACAGTGGGTTATGCGATGCACGGGATGGTGTTATGTGCCTTTTTGGGAGAGGTGGAAACTGGCTATGTTTTTGGGCAATTGGCACTCTCATTGCTCGATAGGTTGAATGTACCCGAATTCAAGTCCACAGTTCTACTTTTGTTTGGCGGTTGGATTCAGCACCGCCAAGAATCTCTTTTAGCAACGATACCGACGCTGAAAGAGGGCTATAGGTTGGGTATGGAAACAGGCGACTTTGTAGACGCTGGCTACAATATATATATTTGTTTTTATACTTATTTATTCGCTGGTGTAGAACTAGATACTTGGGAAGCAGAAATAGCAAGTTTCAGGGCTGTCATGGCGCAGTTGAAACAATATTCTGCTCGGATTTATTTGGATATGATTCAGCAGACGGTACAAAACTTGAGAGAAACCCGTATTCGGCCGGATTTGTTAATAGGATCTGCCTATGATGAAACGGTGATGATTCCCAAGCACTATCAGGATAATGAATTTACGGCGATCGCCTGTGCCTGCATTTTCAAACTGCTGCTTGCTTACTGCTATGGCAATTACACGGCGGCCCTAGACCACATTACCCAAGTCCAACAGTATTTGATGGGAGTATCTGGATCGGCTTTTGTACCCATTTTTCATTTTTATGCTGCCCTGACGCACCTGGCACTTTTTCGGGCACAGCCAGAAACGAAGCAAACTGAAATTCTTGCCTTAGTGGAAACCCATCAAAGCACGCTGCAACAGTGGGCGAACAATGCTCCGATGAATTATCTGCATAAATGGCATTTAGTTGAAGCAGAACGGCAACGGGTGTTGGGCAATAAAGCCGAGGCGATTGAAATGTACGATCGCGCAATTTCTGGAGCCAAAAAAAACAAATATGTTAATGACGAAGCCCTTGCAAACGAACTCGCAGCAAAATTCTACGGTGAATGGGGCAAAACAAAAATTGCTCAAGCCTACATATTTGAGGCGTATTATTGTTATGTTGAATGGGGAGCAACTGCTAAGGTAACAGATTTAGAAACGCGATATCCCCAATTATTTATTGTAACTCAACCGGGAAGGAAAAACACTCAAACTACCGTAGCAATGACAACGACTGGTTCGGGGAATCACCTAGATATCAGCGCAGTGATGAAGGCTTCTCACGCGATTTCCGGCGAAATATTGCTGGATAAACTACTGTCTAGCTTGATGAAAATTTTGATGGAAAATGCAGGGGCGCAAAGAGGCTATCTGATTTTGTCAAGCCAGGGACAACTGTTAATTGAAGCTGAAGGGGCAATCGATGACGAACAAGTCACCGTGCTGCACTCAATCCCTGTTGATAATTGTCAAGAACTTTGTTCTGCGATTGTCAATTATGTGTCCCGCACTCAAGAAAGTGTGGTACTAGATGATGCCCTTCGAGAGGGACAATTTACTAACGACCCCTACATCCAAAAGCATCAGCCAAAATCAATTTTATGCGTGCCGCTGATCAATCAATCTCAAATCGTCAGTATTGTTTACCTAGAAAACAATCTGACAGCCGGAGCTTTTACGCCAGAAAGAGTGGAATTATTAAAAGTGTTATCTGGACAGGCAGCTATTTCTATTCAAAATTCTAAGCTTTATACAGAAGTACGCGAAAATGAAAGTAGGCTGGCTCAACTCAACAAAGCTTACGAGCGATTTATACCCTATCAATTTCTCCACTTTCTAAATAAATCAAGCATCGTGGATGTGGAATTGGGCGACCAAGTGCAGTTAGAAATGTCGGTGTTGTTTTCAGATATTCGCGACTTCACCACACTTTCGGAAACTATGACGCCGGAAGATAATTTCAAATTTATCAATTCCTATCTTTCTCGCATGGAACCCGTGATTAATGAAAATAAGGGGTTTATTGATAAATATATTGGGGATGCGATTATGGCGCTGTTTAGCGGTGAGGCGGATAATGCGGTGAAAGCGGGAATTGCGATGCTGCACCGTCTCGTTGAATACAATCAATACTGCGCTAATTCAGGCTGTGCCCCGATTCAGATTGGGATTGGCATTAATACGGGTTCTTTGATGCTGGGAACGGTGGGAGGACAAAATCGCATGGATGGGACAGTAATCAGCGATGCGGTGAATTTAGCTTCTCGCGTGGAAAGTTTGACAAAAAATTATGGGGTGGCGCTGTTAATTACTCAGCCAACTTATACGCGCCTGAAAAATCCATCTCAGTACGCAATCCGCACGCTAGATACGGTAAAAGTTAAGGGAAAATCTGAAGCGGTGACGGTTTATGAGGTGTTTGATGCAGATCCGCCAGCAATTAAAGACGGCAAGTTAGCTACGCTGGAATTGTTTGTAGAAGCTAGGGCGCTTTACTCGGAAGGGAAGTTATTGGAAGCGGCGCGGCTGTTTTCCGAGTGTTGGCGGCAGAATCAGGGCGATCGCGCGGCTAAAATTTATTGGGAACGCTGTCAGTCTGCATTGGTGACTCGCACAAAAATCAAAGACAGGCTACACAATTTAAATTAAGCGGTTGCTATACCTAAAAATCAAATCAAAAGTGCGATCGACTGTTGATGCAGCATACAAATTAGGCGATCGAAATCGGGGCTACCACAAAGTATTTGCAGGTTGCTACCGAAAAAACTAAACATTTGTTACAAAAACAAAATTTTTTCCTTTCTAACGCGCTATGCTCTAGACAAAGCTGGTGCGTTTTGAGTTAGCTTTAATTTTTACCATAAAAACCAATATGCTCTCTATTCCAGGCGTTGCTGTCCAGACGCTGCTTTACGAAAGTGTCAACTCTCTGGTTTACCGGGCAATTCGGGAAGCAGATCAAGAGCCAATTATCCTCAAACTGCTCAAAGAAAGCTACCCCACACCTCAAGAATTGGTGCGCTACCGCACCGAATACCGCATCACCCAAGAGCTGAAGGAGGCGGGAGTCATACAAGTTTATGACTTGCAAAAATACCAAAACAGCCTCGTGATGTTTGTGGAGGACTTTGGCGGCGAATCCTTGACAATTTGGATGCAGCAGCCCTCCTTTACTCTGGAGGAATTTTTACAAATTGCGATCGCCACCACTGAAATTTTAGGGCAAATTCACCGCGCCAACATCATCCACAAAGATATTAACCCTTCTAATATTGTTTACAACCCGGAAACAAAACAATTAAAAATTATTGATTTTGGCATTTCCACTCAGCTAAGCCGAGAAACACCGATACTGAAAAACCCCGGCGTTCTTGAAGGCACCCTCGCTTACATATCGCCGGAACAAACTGGCAGGATGAATCGCACTCTCGATTACCGTACTGACTTTTACTCCCTCGGCGTTACCTTCTACGAATTGCTGACAGGAAAACTGCCTTTTGAGACAGAAGATGCTTTAGAGCTAGTTCACTGCCATATTGCTAGGCAGTCAGTTCCTCCGCACGAAATTAAGCCAGAAGTTCCCCTAATTGTCTCGCAAATTGTCAGTAAACTGATGGCAAAAAATGCGGAAAATCGCTATCAAACGGCCGGCGGACTCAAGCACGATTTAGATAAGTGTCTGGTTCAATTACAAGAAACGGATAGCATAGAAGAATTTGCCTTGGCAACGCGGGACATTACAGACCGTTTCCTGATACCCGAAAAGTTATACGGCAGAGAAACTGAAGTTTCTAGTCTATTAGCAGCCTTTGAACGAGTCAGTACAGGTAGCGCGGAAATGATGTTGGTGGCTGGCTTTTCTGGAATTGGTAAAACCGCAGTAGTGAACGAAGTTCATAAGCCGATCGCCAGACAGCGGGGCTATTTTATCAAAGGCAAATACGACCAATTCCAGCGCAATATTCCCTTTAGTGCATTTGTGCAAGCTTTTCGGGAATTGATGGGGCAATTATTATCAGAAAGTGAGGCTCAGGTACAAACATGGAAAACCCTGATTCTGACAGCAGTAGGTGATAGTGGGCAAGTGCTGATTGAGGTAATTCCTGAATTAGAACGCATTATTGGCAGTCAAGCGACTGCACTAGAACTGTCAGGGAGTGCGGCACAAAATCGCTTCAATCTGCTGATGCAGAAATTTGTGCAAGTATTTACCACCGCCGAACATCCCTTAGTGATGTTTTTGGACGATTTGCAGTGGGCAGATGGCGCATCTTTGAAATTGCTAGAACTGTTGATGAAGGATAGGGGGCATCTGTTGGTATTGGGTGCTTATCGGGATAATGAGGTGTCGCCCGTTCATCCGTTTATGTTGACAGTGGATGAGATTATTAAGTCTGGGGCAGTGGTTAATACGATTACGTTGGAACCGTTGAGTTTAGCAGATATGAATCAGTTGGTGGCAGATACGCTGATTTGTAATTTATCGTTGGCTCAACCTTTGACAGAATTGGTTTATCAAAAAACCCAAGGTAATCCCTTTTTCTCGACTCAATTCCTCAAGGTGTTGCATGAAGATGGTCAAATTAGCTTTGACCCCCCTCAGTCCCCCCTTACTAAGGGGGGAAGTAAAGGGGGGTGGCAGTGCGATATTGCTCAAGCTAGACTTACCCACGCCTCGGATGTGGTGGAGTTTATGGCGGTGCAATTGCAGAAGTTGCCTGCCCAAACTCAGGAGGTTATTAAACTTGCCGCCTGCATTGGAGCGCAGTTTGATTTAGATACCTTGGCAATAGTCAACGAAGAACTACCCGAACAAACAGCATCAGCACTTTGGAGAGCATTACAAGAAGAACTCATTTTACCCATTACAGAAGGCTATAAATGCTTCATTCCAACAGATGCTCAATCCAATACTGAGTCTGTTACCAATCCAACTTATCGCTTCCTGCACGATCGCGTCCAGCAAGCAGCTTATTCCCTAATACCCGAAAACCAAAAACAAGCCACTCATCTCAAAATCGGACAGTTACTCCTACACAAATATTCGGATACAGAAAAAGAAGAAAAGCTCTTTGATATTGTGGGGCATTTGAATCAAGGAATTGAGTTAATCAATCAATTAAGCGAACGAGAAGCCTTAGCCCAACTCAACTTAGAAGCGGGAGGTAAGGCAAGAAGTTCTACCGCCTACGCAGCAGCAAATATCTATTTGCAAACAGGGATTGAGCTACTGAGGGCCAACTGCTGGCAAAGTCAGTATGAGTTGACCCTGAATCTTTATGTTGCTGCTACCGAAGCCGCCTATTTGAATGCTGACCTTGAAGTTATGGAACAGATGGCAGCACAGGTATTGCAGAATGCTCAGACAATTTTAGACAAAATCAAAATTTACGAAATTTCAATCGTCGCCCAGACAGCCCAGGGCAAGCTGTTGGAGGCGATCGCAATCGGTAGAGAGGCCCTGCGACTATTGGGAATCGATCTCCCCAGCGAACCTGACAAAGCCACGATTGGTAAAGCGCTACAAACCCTGAATAGCCAACTTCAGGGCAGACAGATCGAGCAACTGGTTGACTTGCCTTTGATGACAAATCCACAGACTCGGGCAGCTATGCAACTCTTAAGAATGTTATGTGCACCCATTTTTCAAGCAATGCCCGGTTTGCTGCCCCTAGTTACCTCCACGATGGTGAGTTTATCGGTCTCATTTGGGAATGCACCCGCATCGACGGTGGGGTATGCGATGCACGGGATGGTTCTGTGTGCCTTTTTAGGAAAGGTGGAAACGGGTTATGCCTTTGGTAAATTGGCACTTTCATTGCTCGATCGGTTCAATATACCCGAATTCAAGTCCATGATTATGTTTGTGTTTGGTGGCTGGATTCAGCATCATCAAGAATCTCTCTTGGCAACGATACCGAGGCTAAAAGATAGCTTTACGGCTGGCATGGAAACTGGCGACTTTCTAGACGCTGGCTACAGCATAAGTATTTACTTTGATACCAACTTTTTTGGTGGGGTAGAACTAGACACTTGGGAAACCGAAATAGTAAGTTACAGTGCTGCCTTGGCTCAGGTGAAGCAATATTCTGCCCAGGCTTTGTTGGATATGAAGCAGCAGATGGTGTGGAACTTGAGGGAAGCCGGTATTCTGTGGGATTGCTTAATCGGCAAGGCCTATGATGAAACGGTGATGATTCCTAAGCACCATCAGAACAATGACCTGACGGCGATCGCTGCTCTTTACATCTACAAACTGTTGCTTGCCTACTCAGGGGGCAATTACACGGCTGCCCTAGACTACATTGCCCAAGCCAAACAGTATTTGATGGCAGTATCAGGAACTGTTCTTGTTCCCATTTTCCATTTCTATGCCGCCCTGACGAACTTGGCACTTTTCCCAACACAGCCAGAAACCGAGCAAGCTGATCTTCTCGCCTCTGTGGAAACCCATCAAACCACTCTGCATCAATGGGCCCAAAATGCTCCGATGAATTATCTGCATAAATGGTATTTAGTTGAGGCAGAACGGCAACGGGTGTTGGGTAATAAAGCTGAGGCGATTGAAATGTACGATCGCGCCATTTCTGGAGCTAAAGAAAATAAATTCCTCAACGAAGAAGCCCTTGCCAACGAACTCGCAGCCAAATTTTATCTAGAATGGGGCAAAGAAAAAATTGCTCAAACCTACATGATTGAGGCGTATTATCGTTATGTCCAATGGGGAGCCACTGCTAAGGTAAAGGATTTAGAAACGCGATATCCCCAGTTATTGTCAGCAATTCAATCGGGAATAAAAAACACTAAAACTACCGCATCAGTGACGGCCATTGGTTCGGGTAGTAATCTAGATATCACCACGGTGATGAAAGCTTCTCAGGCAATTTCTGGCGAAATTATGCTAGATAAGTTACTGTCTAGTTTGATGAAAATTTTGATGGAAAATGCAGGAGCACAACGAGGCTATCTGATTTTGTCCAGCCAGGGAACGCTGTTAATTGAAGCTGAAGGGACAATAAATTCTGAACAAGTCACCGTTTTGCAGTCAATCCCCGTTGAAAATTGTCAAGAACTTTCCTCTGCAATTGTCAATTATGTGGCCCGCACTCAAGAAAGCGTGGTACTGGATGACGCTTTCCGAAAAGGACAATTTACTAACGACGCCTACATCCAAAAGAATCACCCCAAATCAATTTTATGCGTGCCGCTGATTAATCAATCTCAAATTATTAGTATTGTTTACCTAGAAAACAATCTGACAGCGGGAGCTTTTACGCCAGAAAGAGTGGAACTATTAAAAGTGTTATCTGGACAAGCGGCTATTTCGATTCAAAACTCTAAGCTTTATACAGAAGTCCGCGAAAGTGAGAACAGACTGACTCAATTTTTAGAAGCAATTCCAGTAGGTGTGATAGTGATGGATGCTTCTGGCAAACCTTACTATATTAATCGCGCTGCTATTCAATTATTGGGTAAAGGAATTATTCCTGAAGTCTCCACCGAGCAACTACCAGAGGTTTATCAACTCTATCAATCTGGAACAGAGCAGGAATATCCCTCTGCACAATTGCCAACTACGCGAGCGTTGAGTGGCGAAAGTGCCACTGTAGATGATATGGAAATTCACCAAGGCAACAAGATTATTCCGATCGAAGTTTGGGGAACGCCTATCTATGATAATCAAAGCAATATTGCCTACAGCTTAGCAGCCTTTCAAGATATCACAGAGCGCAAAAAAGCCGAAACAGAGCAACTCAGGTTTACCAATGAACTGTTCCAACTCAACAAAGCTTACGAGCGTTTCGTTCCCAATCAATTCCTCCAGTTTCTAAATAAATCAAGCATCATTGATGTCCAATTAGGCGACCAAGTGCAGTTAGAAATGTCGGTGTTGTTTTCCGACATTCGCGACTTCACCACGCTTTCGGAAAGTATGACGCCGGAGGATAATTTTCATTTTATTAATGCTTATTTATCTCGGATGGAATCGGCAATTATTGAAAATAATGGCTTTATTGATAAATATATTGGTGATGCGATTATGGCGCTATTTAGCGGCGATGCTGATAATGCAGTAAACGCCAGTATTGCCATGCTGCATCAACTTCAAGTATACAATCAAGAGCGGGTTAATTCTGGTTATGCCCCGATTAAGATTGGCATTGGCATTAATACTGGGAATTTAATGTTAGGGACTGTGGGCGGGCAAAATCGCATGGATACGACGGTAATTAGTGATGCGGTGAATTTAGCTTCTCGTGTGGAAGGATTAACAAAAACTTATGGTGTTACTTTACTGATTACAGAGCAGACTTTTAACAAATTAGCTAATCCTAGCAACTATGCTATGCGGATGATTGCTCAAGTTAGTGTTAAGGGAAAAGTAAACTTATCTACAATTTATGAAGTTTTTGAGGCAGATATTCCTGAAACAAAGCGAGGTAAATTAACAACAAAAAATTTATTTGATCGAGGTTTGATATTATACCGGCAACAAAAATTTATCGAAGCTACAGAATTTTTTGTTCAATGTTTAAGCTTCTGCCCTTCGGATCAAGTTGCTAAAATTTATTTGGACTGGTGTGAACAAAAAACTATCACTTTAAATATCGAGCTATTAGAGAGAACTTTAGCATTAGTTAAACCTCGATCTGATGAATTTGTAAGTAACTTTTATGAAATACTTTTTGATAGTTCTTCTCAGATTAAAAGTCTTTTTATAAATACAAACATGGGACTGCAAAAAGAAAAGCTTTGGCAAAGCTTAGAAATAATTATTGAAAATTTACGGAAACCTAAGTTAATTAATGTTTTTGCTAAGGGATTAGGTGCAACTCATGCCAAATATGGCGTTTCAGTAGAACATTTTCCTGTTGTGGCCAATGCACTCATTCAAGCCCTGAAGGCGCAGATGGGTTTAGAGTGGACACCTAAAACTGAAAAAGCTTGGGTAGAGGCTTATACAATTATTGCGTCAGCTATGATTGATGGAATGGGAGTTATGTGACCTTGATGAGGTGTTTGATGCTGACCCGCTAGAAATCAAAACGGGCAAGTTAGCTACGCTGGAATTGTTTGCCAAAGCTTTGAAAATTTACTCGGAAGGGAAGTTATATCAAATCCTTTCTTCATCGGAATAGTAAATTCACTGTTGACTGTTGACTGTTGACTGTTGACTGTTGACTGTTAAGATCATGTATGAGTGCAACCGGAATTGATATAACTCCGATGCTACCGGATTTGATATTATTGGAAGGGGCGCGGCTGTTTTCCGAGTGTTGGCGGCAGAATCAGGCCGATCGCGTGGCTAAAATTTATTGGGAACGCTGTCAGTCTGCATTGGTGTCAACTGAAGACTGACATCCTCCCTCTCGATGTTGAACTCCAAATCTCGATCGCCCTTTTATATTTATTACCCACCAGAAAAGAGTTCGCTTGTGTTCAAGTAGCCTCAAAGGGCGATCGCTTAACCAAATCATCCGCGAAAAATATCCCAACATTCCCGCGCAATCTCCCAATCTTCCTGAGTGTGAATCACCAAAACCCGCACCGCTGAATCAACCGCCGCCACATCATCATCCACTGGCGAATTCAAATTTTTCTCCCCATCCAATTTTAACCCCATAAATCCAAAAGCTTCACAAGCCGCAGCCCGCACAACCGCCGAATTTTCCCCAACACCCGCAGTAAAAATCAAAGCATCCAACCCGCCCAAACTCGCCAACATCGCCCCGATACCTGCCCGCAAACGGTGCACGTAAATATCCAAAGCAAGTTGAGCCCGAGAATTACCATCTTTAATCGCTGCCAAAATTTGCCGCATATCGCTAGAAACCCCAGAAATCCCTTTCAAACCAGAATTTCGATTCAGAATATTATCTAGTTCCTCAGCAGTAAAGTGCGATCGCCTTAACAGATGAATTATGATACCAGGATCGATCGCGCCCGATCGACTTCCCATCATCAAACCATCCAAAGGAGTAAAACCCATCGTAGTATCAACACTCCGACCACCGAGAACCGCCGCCAGAGAGCATCCGTTGCCCAAATGACAGCTAATCAGCCGCAAATCGGCAGAATCGCGGTTGAGAATTTCAGCAGCCCTGCGAGTGCAATATTGATGGCTAATGCCGTGAAAACCGTAGCGCCGAATCCCCTCTTCCAGCCATTCGTAGGGGCCAGGATAAACAAACGCAGCGGGTGGCAATTGAGCGTGAAAAGCCGTATCAAAAACAGCAATTTGCGGCACATTTCCCAGTATTTCTTCGATTGCTTCGATGCCTGCCAAATTAACCGGATTGTGGACAGGAGCAAACTCAGCTAAACGAGAAATTTCCTCTTTGACTTCCGGCGAAATCAGCGTGCTTTGCTGATATTTTCGCCCGCCGTGAACGACGCGATGACCGACAATATCAATGTCCTTTAAACTATTAATAACTTGAGTTTTTCCCTGCCACAGAGTCTCCAGCATCCGAGCAATGGCCTGGGAGCGAGAATTTGAAGCGAATTCTTCCGCAAGCGTATTGCCCGCAGCAGTTTTGACTTGCAACTCCCCGGCATTTTTGCGGTGAGTCCAGTCTATTTGCGCTTCCCAGAGGGGTTGCGGCGCGCGATCGGGAAGTCGGTCATTTAGTTCGTACAAGCAGCTTTTGTGACTGCTAGAACCTGCATTTAAAACTAGGATTTTCATGGGAATTGGGAATTGGGAATTAGTAGTAGGGGCGGTGCCCCGTGCCAGCCCTATTTTTTTACCTTTTCTGTTGGTTGGAACCTGTGTATTTTGCTAAAAAACCCGGTTTCTGGCTATCCGTATTAATTGTTAGCTATGCACTCATTATAACTTTGTTAAGGAATATGTCAAATTATTAAAAATTAATTCAATATGTAGCCGCGGGTTGCTGTTGTTTGATATATCTTCATCATCTGATTTTCATGGACTAAAAATTAAGGAGTCGATCGCCATGCTGACAACAATTTTACTAACCGTTACGGCCAGAACCGTAGAGTGGAGCCCCGAAATCGGTTTAATTATGATTATTTGCAATGTTGCAGCCATTGCTTTCGGCAGCTTAACCATCAAAAATCCTCACACAGGCCCAGCCGCGCCCTCAGCGAATCTGGTGGGCGGTTTGAGCTTGGGTGCACTTGTCGGAAGTCTCTGCTTCGGTCATATTCTGGGAACAGGTACGATTTTAGGATTGTCTTACTTGGGCGCACTTTAGTTGAAGAATGTAGGGTGCGCCCCCGCACCTTACCGCCAATTTCAAGTACCGGGCAAATTGCGGAGAGTTTCATCCATGTACGATCGATCGCCCAAAACCTCCAACATCGGCCCGCGCACATCAAACTTGACAACACTCACAGAAGCTGCTAAGGCGGCAATGCGAAGGCGATAACTTCCCAAATCGATCCCCAACAAACTGCACAAAATAATCCGAATAGTCGCCTTGTGGGAAACCACCAAAACATTACCATTCTTGTACTTTTCCTGAATTTCTGCGATCACTAAGGACGATCGGCTAGCAATTTGCACAGAAGTTTCCCCCCCAGTCGGTGGATTCCAAGCCGGTTCCGTCAACCAATTAATATAATCATCAGCATATTTTTCACGAACAAACTCAACTGTTTTACCCTCCCACTTGCCGTACTTAATTTCCCTCAATCCGTCGCGAAGTTGCATTTCAATTCCCACAGCATCGCACAGAGGTTTCGCAGTTGCGATCGTGCGTTTCATGGGGCTGACATAAACAGCATTCCAAGGCAATTTTGCATAAGTTGCGGCAAATTGTTCGGCCATCATAGAACCTTCCGGTGTTAATTCTGCGTCGAGGTCGCCGCAGTAGCCGCCAGTCTTGCTGTAAGTTGTTTCACCGTGTCGTACAAAGTAGATTTTTAAGCTCATAAATTCCTAGGTTCGTAGTGAGGACGACCGTCCTCATAAATTTGGATTTCTATTTCTTTAAGCATTACAGATCATTTTGAATAAACCAATTTTAGAGCGGGGTTGGTTTATGCTAAGATGACATCGATCTTAGTTGTTTTACTTATATACTATAGGTATTGCACTTTGTCAAGAAAAGAATGTCCCAGCATTTCATGAGTTCGATCGAAATTGAGAGGATTTTAGGGAAACCTTACTTTCAAGCTCCTAATTGTCTAATTTACAACATGGATTGTTTGGAGGCAATGAAGCTGTTGCCAGATCGATTTGTAGATTTAACCGTTACCAGCCCGCCTTACAATATTGGCAAAGAGTACGAAAAATCCTTGGTGTTGGATGAGTATTTAGACTGGTGCCAGCGGTGGATAGCGGAAGTTTACCGGACAACGGTTGATCGAGGGGCGTTTTGGCTAAATTTAGGTTACTTGTCTGTGCGCGATCGGGCCAAAGCAATTCCGATTTCCTATCTACTTTGGGACAAAGTACCTTTTTATCTGATTCAAGAAATTGTGTGGAATTACGGTGCGGGAGTTGCGGGCAGCAAGTTTTTTTCACCACGCAACGAAAAGTTTCTCTGGTATGTCAAAAATCCCGACAATTATATATTTAATTTGGATGAAGTACGCGACCCAAATGTGAAATATCCAAATCAAAAGAAGAACGGCAAGATTAAAGTAAATTTAAAAGGCAAAAATCCGACGGATGTTTGGCAGTTCCCAAAAGTTACGTCCGGGAAAAACCGAGCTTCAAAAGAACGCACATCTCACCCCGCTCAATTTCCGGTTGCTGTTTTAGATCGCATCATCAAGTCTTCATCGAATTTAAACGAAATTGTTTTAGATCCGTTTATGGGTTCCGGGACTACAGCAATTGTGGCTCTGGGTTTGCAGCGACAAGTTATTGGATTTGAAATCAGGGCTGATTACTGCGATATTGCCGCTAATAGAATTGATATTTTTTTGAGAGAAAAACAAGTCATAGAAGCACAATTATCTTTATTCTAAAGTTGGTAATTGCAGCAATTTATAACGTTCAACAGCAGGGCTTAATCTCGCTTGCTGACCGGTTGCAGCAGCTTGACCTTGCCAATCTTCTTGGTCTAACCATCCAAATCTGACTAAGTTAATCTGCGGTTTTTGTGAACCTTGAACGTTTTTGTTAAATTTCTGGAAATTAACAACAAGGTAATAGCCTGATTTACTCTTCTTTCCTTCTATACCAGTAGTGCTGAGTTGAGTATAACTGCGGTTTCCATAGGTATTGCGATTACTTGAAGATGTTTTAATTTCGATTGAGAAGCTATCGTTTAGAAGACAGACAATATCTTTTTCAGTCGCATTTTCTTCGCGACGCCAAATTGCTGGGTATCGCCTAGCCAATTCTAACGGGATTAGTTCGTGCAAAAAGTATCCCATAATTTGGGGGCGGGGAAATAAATCTACACCTATTTTGTAGTGGGCGCTAGTTAGATTAGATTCAAATATTTCTCGCCAAACTTGAATTACTACTTCATATATTTCATCCGGGTTAAGTGGATGTATCTCTATCAATTCCCGTGTTTTTACTTTCCAAGCTTCTGGTGCAAGTCCCGCATAAGGTGAACTCATTTACTCTATCCCCTCTAACAATTCGCTTAGCGATACTCCTAAAGCTTTAGCTAGACGCAAAATATTCAGAAGAGCGATATTTCTCTCACCACGTTCAATGCCACCAATATAATTTCGATGCAATTCTGCTAGTTCAGCTAACTTTTCTTGGCTTAGCCCCTTTGCTTTTCTCAATTTCCGAACTTGTTTGCCAAATATTTGAAGCTTGATATTTTTTGTCACACCGAAAATATAAAGCTTGTCACGGTTGAAAATCTACACACTATGAGTGTTAATTTTAAAACACGCTTTAAATCTACACATGATGAGTGTTAATTAGGAAAAAAGAAAAAAAGCCCTCAATTTGTGAGGACTTTATTTTTGCATCGCGTGTTATTGGTAAAATCGCCCCTTGTATCTACAAGCGATCGCCCCTATCCAGGTGCACCCGATCGCACGGTTTGATCTGGTGTCGCCGTCGGATCTTTCGTTTCCTTCGGCGCTTCCGGCGAAACCGGGCCCCCGTGTGGCCACTTCCAGTCACGGATTTCCGGCATATCATCGCCGTGCTCAGTGATATACTGCGTGTGCTCGATCAGCTTGTCACGGATAGCTTGTTTGCCGTAAGCTGCTACAGAACTCAGTTTGGGAACGCGATCGAGTACATCACCAACTAAATGGAAGCGATCGAGATCGTTCATCACCACCATATCAAACGGCGTAGTAGTCGTACCCTCTTCCTTGTAACCGCGAACGTGAATATTCGAGTGATTAGTCCGGCGGTAAGTCAAGCGGTGAATCAGCCAAGGATAGCCGTGAAAAGCAAAAATCACAGGCTTATCCTTCGTGAACAAAGCATCAAAATCGCGATCGGACAAACCGTGCGGATGTTCGCTAGTAGGCTGCAGCGTCATCAAATCCACCACATTTACCACCCGCACTTTTAACTCGGGATAATCTCGGCGCAGAATATCAACCGCAGCCAAAGTTTCCAGCGTCGGAACATCGCCCGCGCAAGCCATCACCACATCAGGTTCGCCACCT
This sequence comes from Microcoleus sp. S36a_B3, assembly GCF_036700745.1. Lineage (NCBI taxonomy): Bacteria > Bacillati > Cyanobacteriota > Cyanophyceae > Oscillatoriales > Microcoleaceae > Microcoleus > Microcoleus sp. S36a_B3. Next base: position 27,498 of record NZ_JAUBPN010000028.1, read on the forward strand.
CGATCGTTGCTAGCCCATTCCCAAATACCGAGGCCAGTCGTACAGTGTTTGATCGCAGCATCCATATCCAAATACTGCAAAGCCGGCTGCTTCCCTGCAATAATCACATTAACGTAATTGCGGCTGCGGAGACAGTGGTCAGTTACTGACAGCAAAGTGTTCGCATCAGGCGGCAAATAAATCCGCACCACTTCCGCTTTCTTGTTAATTACGTGGTCGATAAAACCCGGATCTTGGTGAGAAAAACCGTTGTGATCTTGCCGCCAAACGTGAGATGTTAGCAAATAATTCAAAGAGGCGATCGGTCTGCGCCAAGGAATATCGCGAGTAGTTTTCAACCATTTAGCGTGTTGGTTGAACATCGAATCAATGATGTGAATAAACGCCTCGTAGCAAGAGAAAAATCCGTGCCTTCCTGTCAGCAAATAGCCTTCCAGCCATCCCTGACAAAGATGTTCGCTGAGGACTTCCATCACGCGGCCGTCGGGGGTGAAGAGGTGGTCATCTTCCGGTAAAGTTTGGGCCATCCACTCCCGACTCGTCACTTCAAACACCGGATCGAGGCGATTTGAGGCCGTCTCGTCAGGCCCGACAACTCGGAAATTAGCGTTTTCCTGATTGAGTTTCATCACATCCCGCAGGAAACGGCCAGTAACGCGGGTTGCTTCTGCAATCACAGCCCCTGGTTTTTGCACGTCTACGGCGTAGTCTGCAAAAATTGGCATTTTCAAGTCTCGCAGCAGCTTGCCGCCGTTAGCGTGGGGATTTGCCCCCATCCGCCGATCGCCCTTGGGTGCGAGTTCCGCCAATTCTGGAATCAGTTGGCCCTTGTCGTCAAAGAGTTCTTCCGGCTTGTAGCTTTTCATCCAATCTTCCAGGAGTTGGACGTGTCCGGGCTTAGAAGCCATTTCAGCTAACGGGACTTGGTGCGATCGCCAAGAGCCCTCAGTTTTCTTCCCGTCAACCTCCTTCGGCCCAGTCCAGCCCTTGGGAGTCTTCATCACAATCATCGGCCACTGCGGGCGGCCCGAATAGCCCTGAGTCCGGGCTTTTTCCTGAATCGCCTTAATTTCGCCGATCGCCGCATCCATAGTTGCAGCCATCAACTGGTGCATCGTTTCCGGGTCTGAACCTTCCACCCAATAAGGTTTGTAGCCGTAACCAACCATCAAACTTTCCAATTCCTCCTGCGGAATGCGGGCCAACACCGTCGGATTGGCAATTTTGTAGCCGTTGAGGTGCAAAATCGGCAACACGGCCCCGTCCCGAACCGGGTTGAGAAACTTGTTAGAATGCCAGCTAGCAGCCAGCGGGCCCGTTTCTGCTTCCCCGTCGCCGACAACCGCCGCCACAATCAAATCTGGGTTGTCGAAGGCCGCCCCGTAGGCGTGGACGAGGGCGTAGCCGAGTTCGCCGCCTTCGTGAATCGAACCCGGAGTTTCCGGCGCGACGTGGCTGGGGATACCGCCGGGAAACGAGAACTGTTTGAACAGCCGTTTCATCCCTTCTTCGTCTTCAGAAATGTTGGAGTAATATTCGCTATAGGTGCCTTCGAGATAGGTATTGGCCACCAAGCCGGGGCCGCCGTGTCCGGGGCCTGCGATGTAGATGACGTTGATGTCTTGGGCTTTGATGATGCGGTTGAGGTGAACGTAGATGAAGTTGAGGCCTGGAGTTGTCCCCCAATGTCCGAGGAGTCTGGGTTTGACGTGTTCGAGTTTGAGTTGTTCTTTGAGTAGGGGATTGTCGAGGAGATAGATTTGTCCGACGGATAGGTAGTTTGCCGCCCGCCAGTAGGCGTTCATTTTGTGAACTTCTGAGTCGGAAAGCGGTTTTAATTGGGGGCTCTCGGTGGTTTCTAGCATCATCGGCTGTTGACTCCTGAGTTTTGGTTGTTTGGAAAAAATTGTTTGGGAAGTTGTTTGGCAAGTGCGATCGATCATATTTTGCGATCGATCATATTTGCTATTTTTATTCCCTATTTTTGTCACAAACAATTGAATTGTATATCGTTTTTGTCTGTATCAAAGTTTAAATGAATCTTAATATTTTACTAAACATCGCGCTATTTTAACGGAAGAAAGGCGGCAACTAGCGAGGGCTCAAGGAATTATGCAATAGAAAATAGGAATTATGCAAGAGTTTTTGTAGGGCGCGGGCTGCGGGTCGATCGCTATAGCAATCCTTGCAGGAGTCGTAAAGTTTTTTACCCCACCCCAACCCTCCCCTTATTAAGGGGAGGGAGTAAGAAATTCACAAATGATTTAGGATTGCTATATATACTGTGCGTCGCCGGCTGTGCCGTGCAAGTTGTGAAAAATTCTGCTTCAGGTAGAGGTCAGAAATATTAATAATAAATCTAAATAATAAATGTAAAAAGTGATCGAGGGCGATCGCACGCGCTCAATTCATTTTTTACATTCATAAATTAAATAAGCTCTGTGACAGTCCCAGAATTATCGCCTTTCTCAACTCCTCACCTGTTTGAAAAAGGCTATATCGTAGATTGCTATCTCCATCTGGGTGCTGCTGATTTAGTAAATGTTTCGGCTTATGCTGAAGCTTACCCTGACGACATTGAGAAAGCAATCAGGCTGCAAGACGAGGCTGACGAAATCTTAGATATACCTAAAAATATCCCATAAATCTATGGCGCGTATCTATGCAGGCGAAGACTTTCCCCGACAAGTCGCGCATAACCTGCGTTCTTTTGAACCCGATGTCGTGACTGTTCGACCAGCAGGAAACGCTAGAATATTCGATCGAGGATGTATTAGCGCATTTGCGATCGTTGAAAATCGGGCTGTTTTGATTGTCAACCGGCGCGATTTCTTTCAACGGCACAAGCTGAAACCTAAGCGATGCGGTATTCCTCCCTGCACGCAAAATAACGGTATTGCTAGACAGACTGCTAATATGAATGATGCGATATCTACTGCTGAGACTCTGAGGGGAAAATTGATTCGAGTCGATCGCACAGTCACCGCCATCTATATCTTAAGTCGATCGGCACACCGTAATGCAAAGCAATGTCAATCCGAAAATTACTGCATCGGTTTGATTGTTTGCTAAAAGCCATCGCCGATATTTCCCGCTGAAAAACCTAAGACGCGACTAAAACAGGACACTGTGAAATTTGGCAACTATTGGACACACTTGGCTGCTGCGAAACGACTAGCAGTTCGTGAGGATACCGGGGACGCGGGTCATTTTCTAACCAGATGGGCGGTACCATCATCACTTCATAGTAAGCGATCGTATGCAAAACCCCTGGCTGGGACTTCAACTCCACTGTCAAGCCCGCTCTGTACTCAAATGCTTCTTCCCAATCCAGGTCTTCATTGATACTCATAGCGATCGCGCCTCTTTTCTTGTTTCGTTTCTCTATTGTAGGGCCGTACATAAAACATTTGGTACTTTCTGTTGTTTTTGATACATTTTTTAACTTTTATGTTATATCCCTGACAATTTAACAGAGAAGAGCAATTGTCAATAAGTAAATAGGCTGATTTTGCCGACTGGTGACAAGCCAGCCCAAAAGCTAGGCTTGACAAGGGTTTGAGTTGATATGTCTCACAAATGTCGGGGCGTGCGATCGAACCGCCCCGATATTTATGACAAAAAATAAGATAATTTAAAGCAATGAAATCCTAACGCTCGAACCTATTTTGGTAAGTAAATTTAGTGTTTTATCAATCAATAAACTCGGCATTTTTTAATAAACCCGGTTTATGTATGAGTAAAAAATTTACTAATCTAAGCTCAAATCAACAACAGATCGCCTTGAACTCGACACCAGGATATCTAGTCCGTCCGCTGCATTTAAATTGTTAGATGCCCAAATTAAAATTTGAACTATATCCTATACATTTAAACATCTATTAAAGACAGTTGAATAAAGCTTTTATCCACTTGTTCTAGCCTCACCTCTTCCAGAGAAACATTAACATCAGAATCTTCAATATACCGAGCAAGACAACGAGCGACATACTCAGCAAGTTTAACAGGCACAGCATTACCAATTAACTGTTCGAGAGCGGTTTTAGAACCTTGAAATAAAAAATTATCGGGAAAAGTTTGTATATAACTTCTTTCAATAGTAGTTAAAGGACGTACATTTGATGAGACCAAAGCTGAATCACCCGGATGAGGTTGATAAGTCTTGGAAATCGGTCTGTTAACTCCTCTAACTGTTGGGCTAGGCTCGTCAACACTAAACACGCCACGCCTTTGATAACTTCTCGGATGTCTGTAATAATGATCGACATTTAAAGCCTTACCTATACTATTAAAATATTGCCTGATAGTCAGAGGTTCAGTTGCCAGATTTTTTTCCAAATAAGGCTCTATTTTTTTATCTTCCCCATCAAGTTCACCGATCCAAAAAAATCTTTTTCTACTTTGCGGAACACCACATAAACTAGCCCGAAGTATTTTTTCACTGAGGCCGTAGTTAGCAGATTGAAATATTTTTTTTGCTTCTTGATATTTCGTGCTTCTTACAAATCTATCTACATTTTCCATGATAAAAAATCTAGGCTTGACAAACGCAACAATCTCAGCAAAAGAAATAGTTAAATCTGCTCTACCTAGATTTTCATCTCTTTTTCCCGCACTCGAAAAATCTTGACAGGGTGGGCCTCCAGCTATGATGTCTGGGTTAAACCTTTTAATAATGTCAAACTGGCCTTGAAGATTGCTCAGGTCAATCAAAAATGCTTGGTGTTTAAAGTTTTGCTGATAAACATTAATAGCTAGCTCCCAGTTGTCAAAACCTGCAATCACATCAAAACCAGCGTTTTGAATTCCGAGTGACAACCCACCACAGCCTGAAAAAAGATCTACAACTGTAAGATTTTTTGGTTTAGTTTCCATTTTGGTTTTTAACATATTCACGGCTCTAATTAAATAATTCTGGATTGCTGAGAAGAGCAGCATCAAGTCGTCTTTCAGGACTGAGAAAGTTTTGTCCACCACCAAGAACAATATTGCTGATCTCATTTTTTTTAATTCTAGGACTTGTCAGTTCTGCACAAGCCATATATTGATTGGTGTTAGCACCGTTTAGTGCAAATGCCTTATCAGTTTGAGCATTGTAGGAAAGTGCTTTCATAATATCTGCATGAGGAATTCTACCCTCAAGGGCAAAATCAAGAAGCATTCTTGACAGCCAAATAACAGACCTTGCATACCGATCTATTTCTTGCTTTTTAATCAAAGCATCCCTTGCTGCATTAAAGAAAAGTCTTGTGAATGCGAAATCGCTCCAGACAAAGACATCCAAACAATTTTCGTGCAGTTTCACTGTTCTTCCAATTGTTTTCCAAACTGGTTGCAAAACAAATGGTTCTTGTAAGCCTAATACTGACATTAAAATCCGATCTATATCACTTACCAAATCTAAAGTGTAACCTCTAATATTTTTTTCATCCCACCAAGATGACACTCTGCGAACAGAGCTAGGATCTAAATAGTTAAGTAATACTTCTGGGGAATGCTTAAATTTGTATGCAATTCCTAGTGCCAGATAAACAAGAGTAGTAGGTCTAACAACGATTTCACAGCCGTACTTATTTTCTGCCAACTTGTAAGTTGAATTATCAGGTAATGCCGTGAGCTTGACTTCTAAGCTGTGCAAACAGGCAGTTCCTGTACTTTTGTTAAGTGTTACTAGATCCGTTCTTGGCATTTTACCCGTAACAACTGTTCTGTAGGGTGTAAAGTCGGTTTCAAAAGCAAAGAAAAGTTCCGATGAAAATGGATTTAACCCAAAAATAGAAGAAACATCTATTTTTTCATGTTTAATGCGAGCATTTGCATCTAAAATTAAGTAGACTGGCTTCAAGCATTTGCTAGCCATGTAGCAAGATAAAGATACGGGAAAAGCATTGTTAAATTTATTCTTTCCCCAACTTTCCTGTTTAGAAAAATCTCGATTAGAGCGTCCCTTTTCTAATCCAAATAGACCGGGTTCTACGCCCAATAAACTAGGTTTGATTATCATACGGAATGTTTTGCGACAGAAAATTATCCACTACGGAACTGCGATAGGAAGAGGGTTCGATCTAGTCACAACATTATATCTAACCTAAGTCCCCAAAAAGTATTACCCGTAACTACAACGGTTCAATTCCTCGACTGCCAATGATTATGCCTAATAGGTCACTACCAATAACTTTGCGGTAATGTCTGCGGATATCTTAGGCCTCTAACTAAGCGTTAACTCCAAAATGCGGGACGAACAAGTAAAAATACCGCATATTTTGTGTTTTGTCAAGTTATAAACTAGAAAATTATCAAAATTTTACCGATCGCTGGATCGCACTTTACACCCAATAACCTGTAAGTTTCTGATGGATATTTTTCCAATATATTCCCGAAATTGACTCCTGTTTTTTTACGATAAAATTCCATTATAATATGGAGCGATCGCCCAAACAGCTCTTTGTTGAAAAACTCCGATCGCCCTACGACACTCTAACCCAATTTTAAGGACTGAAGTCCTTACTACAAACCTAAATTTTTGCAGTATTTTACCAACAAAAAACCCGGGCGGGCACGGTGGCACCGCCCCTACACCGTCCGGGTTTCTCGATGAGTGAAAACTAAACTAACTTGACTTAGTTGCTTTCTTCGTCTTTGTCGCAGTCGTCGCCTTCTTAGCAGTCGTTTTCTTAGCCGCAGTCGTCGTCTTCTTAGCAGTCGTTTTCTTCGCCGCAGTCTTCTCAGTTGCAGTTTCCGACTTCGCCGCAGTCTTACTAGACTTCTTCGACTTGCTAGATTTGCCGCCGCCCGCAGCTTCCTTCGCTGCTAATAATTCCAGTGCTCTTTGTAAGGTGAAATTCTCCACAGATTCATCCTTAGCCAAAGAAGCATTGATATCCCCGTGTTTCACGTAAGGGCCGTAGCGGCCATCGTAAACATTCAAGGGTTCTCCCGACTCTGGATGCGCGCCCAATTCCTTCAAAGGTGTCGCTGATTTGCTGCCACGCACGGCTTTCGGCTGCGATAATAACTCTAATGCCCGATCGATCTCGATCGTCAAAACATCATCCGGCGGCTTGATCGATCGATAATCCTTACCAACCTTACCCTGGTCGTGCACAACATAAGGCCCGTACATCCCCAAATTAGCCTGCACCTTCGCCCCCGTATCCGGATGAGTGCCCAACAGGCGAGGTAGAGTCAACAAACTCACCGCCATATCCACCGTCACACTATCCTTATCAGTCCCCTTCGGTAAAGAAGAACGCTTCGGTTTCTTATTCGTTTCCGAAACATCCCCCAACTGAACGTAGGGGCCGTAATTGCCAACCAACACATAAATCGGTTCCCCAGTGTCCGGGTGAAGACCCAATTTTTCCGGGCCTTCCGTCTTTTGCTTTAACAGAAACTCCACTTTTTCCGGGTCTAAATCAGCCGGAGTCAAATCTTGCGGAATCGATGCTTTCACCTGGCCCTCTTCGCTTTCAGCTTCCAGGTAAGCGCCGTATTTGCCGATGCAAACTTTCGCCGCAATATTCTCCAATACCACAGTTCGAGCAACTTTCGCGTCAATCTGACTTTCCTGTTCCTTAACTTGGGTAGCAAGTCCCATTTCCCCGATATAAAACTTTTGCAAATACGGCAGCCATTTCGCCTCACCGGTGGCAATTTCATCGAGGGTTTGTTCCATGCGGGAAGTAAAACCCGTGTCTACTAAATCGGGGAAATGTGTTTCTAATAAAGTAGTGACGGCGAAAGCAGTGAAGGTCGGAATCAGGGCGTTAGCTATTAATTTCGCGTATCCCCGATCGACAATTGTACCGATAATACTCGCATAGGTACTCGGACGGCCAACCCCCTCGCTTTCTAGCATCTTCACCAGAGAAGCCTCCGTATAGCGGGCGGGAGGTTGAGTTTCGTGCCCCACAGCCTGCAAATCCTTGCAATTAGGTTTATCCCCCACCTTCAGCGCCGGCAAAATCACCTCTTGGTCTTCCAAAGCCGCATCCGGGTCGTCGGAACCTTCGACGTAGGCGCGCAAAAAGCCGGGAAAATCAATGCGTTTCCCGCTGGAACGGAAACCGGCATCTTCTACCTGAGTTTGTAGCGTGACGTGAGTTTGGCGGGAATCGGCCATTTGAGAAGCCACAGTCCGCTTCCAAATCAAATCGTAGAGGCGGAAGTCCACGCCATCCAATCCCGTTTGCTGCGGAGTCCGAAAAGTGCTGCCGGCCGGGCGGATAGCTTCGTGGGCTTCCTGGGCGCCTTTGCTTTTGGTCGTGTATTTGCGGGGTTGGGGGCTGAGATATTCGCTGCCGTAAAGTTCTTGCACACAACTGCGGGCGGCCGTAATCGCCTGTTCGGACAAATGCACCGAATCCGTCCGCATATAGGTGATAAAACCGCGTTCGTAGAGACTTTGGGCAATTCGCATAGTTTCCCGCGCACCCAGCCTCAGCTTGCGGTTAGCCTCCTGCTGCAAAGTCGAGGTCGTAAACGGCGGCGAGGGTTTGCGGGTGACTGGCCGTTCTTCGATATTGCTAACAGTCCAGGGTTTGTTTTGAATGCGCGAGAGTAAAGCCCTGGCTTGGTCTTCGTTGAGCAAAAGTACGCGGCGGCCTGCGATAATTTGCCCGGTATTTTCATCAAAATCGCTGCCGTTGGCAACTTTCACGTTCCCGACTGTGACGAGTTTGGCATCGAAGGAAATTTTGCCCTTTTCCAAAACGGCTTTCAAATCCCAGTAGCTGCCTTGGCGGAAGGCGCGGCGTTCCCGTTCCCGGCGTACCAACAGCCTGACTGCGACTGACTGGACTCGCCCTGCGGACAAACCCCAGGCGATTTTCTTCCACAGTAGCGGAGAGAGTGTGTAGCCGACGAGTCGATCGAGAATTCGGCGAGTTTCCTGGGCCTGTACAACTCGATTGTCGATATCGCGGCAGTGGGTGAGGGCGTCGCGGATGGCTTCGCGGGTGATTTCGTGAAATACCATCCGCTTGATGGGAACTTTGGGTTTGAGGATTTGCAGCAAATGCCAGGAAATGCTTTCGCCTTCTCGGTCTTCGTCTGTGGCTAGAATCAGTTCTGTGGCGTCTTTGAGGGCGTCTTTGAGTTCTTTAACAATTTTCTTTTTATCTTTGGGGATGACGTAAAGCGGTTCAAAGTCTGCTTCCACGTTGACGCCTAGTTGCGCCCATTTTTCTCCTTTAACGGCTTCTGGTATTTCTTCGGCGGAGGATGGGAGGTCGCGGACGTGGCCCATTGATGCCTCTACACGGTAGGTGGAGGGCAGGAAGTTGCGAATGGTACGGGCTTTGGTGGGAGATTCGACGATGACTAAAGTTGACATGGCATCTTTTTATATATGGATGGCGGCGCAGTTAGAGTGTCTAATTTACAGAGTGTAGGTCGGATGTCAAGGCCTATGGGTACTTTAGGGGGTTATTTTCAAACTACCTTAATTTTTAAGTTATTGCCGATCGGGTTGCAGGTGACAAGCTGATGGGATTTTACTGCAGTCGGCGCAGAGGCTGGGAACTCTTGTCTCTGGAAGATGCACGGGGATGTCATGACTGACTGTAGCAGAATTGCAGGTAACTGGATGCTGAGACTGTTGGATGCGGGCGGATGGTTCCTCAATTTTAGATTTTAAGTTTTAGATTTTAGATTGGGATAGATTTGATGGTTTCCCTGCAAAAAGACTAGAAGCGCGATCGACTATTTGACCGATTGGCGATCGCCAGCTAACATCAAATATTGTGGGACTAATTTTTGATACGATTTTGGGAACGCCTTACAAATTTGCGTAAATTTTCGATTGATAATTCAACCGCAGATGTGAGGCACATACACACAGATGCAACGCAGATATTTTCATTCCGAGGAAAGCGATTGAGTGCCTGCAGTCATATCTAACGAACTCTCCGACTCTTAACGAGAGTGAAATCCAAACTCAGATGCTCCCAATTTATCGATCGCGTGAAGTAATTTTTTATGACATTGGAAGAACTACAGCTCAAGCTAGCAGATATCAATAACTTGGTCGCTAGTTTTCAAACATCCGCAGTTTTAGATAAATATTACTCCGAAGATATTGTGATGATTGAAGGTGACGGAACTGTTACCGAGGGTAAAGAAGCGTGCCGTCAAGGGAGAGAATATTTTTTTAATGAGATGTTGGTGGAATTTAGAGAATCAAAATTAATTAGTCAAGACATTGCTGTGGCCGCCGAAAAAGATTATGATTTTGTAGTGATCGCAAATTGGTATAATGACTTTACAACTAAAATAGACGGTCAAATAATTGACACGAAGAGCAACCAGCTCTCGATCGGCTATTGGAAGGATGGCTTAGTGGTGAAAGAGAGTTATAATTATCCAGTGGTTTCCGTGATTTAGCGATCGCCTCTTTCGCAAAACTGCAGATGTCTGCCAAAAAGGCGATCGTTTGTGCGCGACAGCAAAGCTGCAACAAGTTTTAGATGCAAACAAGCCATGATAAATTTACGCCCCGCTACCCCTGCAGATTTAAATTTATTGCGACGCTGGGACGAGCAACCTCACATAATTGTCTCAGATCCGAACGATGACTGGCACTGGGAGATAGAACTCGATCGCACTCCCGACTGGAGGGAGCAATTGATTGCTCAAATCGACAATCGCCCGATCGGATTTATCCAAATTATCGATCCGGCACTTGAGGAGAGTCACTACTGGGGTGATGATGTTGCTGCGAATCTCCGCGCTATTGACATCTGGATCGGAGAGGAGAAAGAATTGAGCAAAGGCTACGGAACACAAATGATGCAGCTTGCACTTAATCGATGTTTCGCCGACTCTGCTGTGACGGCTGTAACGATCGATCCGCTTGCGAACAATACCCGCGCCCACCGTTTCTACGAACGTTTTGGTTTCCAATTTGTGGAACCGCGACGGTTTGGCGACGATGACTGCTTTGTTTACCGCCTCAACCGAGCAGATTGGGAGAATCAAAGGGCGATCGCACCGCAGTAAAGACAGTTAGCTCAATAACTTGCTCTGGTACAGAAGCATCGCACGAGAAAAGAGGCTTTATGACAATTCCTCACCAGTCGCTTTTGATATTGAAACTTTTCGCGGTACTGGGCTGTGGCCTGATAGCCGGAGTCTTTTTCGCCTTCTCAACCTTCGTGATGAACGCCCTTGGCCGACTCCCGCCGGCGCAGGGGATTGCGGCCATGCAATCGATCAATATTGCAGTCATCAATCCATTGTTTATGACGGCGCTTTTTGGAACGGCTGCGGCTTGCATTTTTCTGGCTTTCTCCTCATTCAAATGGCCTCAAACAAGTGCTATCTATTTGCTGATCGGTAGCTTGTTGTATCTCGTCGGTACGGTGGGAGTGACGATCGCCTGTAATGTACCGCTGAACGATGCGCTGGCAAAAGTCGATCCAGGCAGTGCTGAGGGCGCGAGGCTGTGGGCCAGCTACCTTGTTAACTGGACAATCTGGAATCACATTCGATCGGCAGCAGCGCTAGCGGCATCAGCAGTCTTGGCGATCGCCCTCCGTTACCCCTGACAAAGCGACAGTCAGCCCGTTGCAGGTTGCATACCTTTCGTCCTTTCTGTTCAGAGTCGATCGCCAATCAATCAATCCTAAACGCCTTACGTTGCCTCGGTGTCAAGGGGTGAAGGAAAAAAAATTTGCCCGATCGGCCGCAATGGCGATTTTTCCGCAGTGCGATCGCTTTTGTGGCAGACTCCCCGCCGACTCAACAGCAACAAACACCCGCCCAACTAAGCTGGCAAAGCTGTAATCCGCTACAATCGGTGTTTGGTAAAGAATTTTTACGAATTCGCTGCCCTTTACAGCCATTTCGGCTTGTACTAACCAACCTGCGTGAAAATATGGATTTTGCTACTCTTGCCGCCCAGCTAAATGCTGGAACTATCTTGCCGGAGGGAATTATCATCGTCACCCTCCTGGTGGTTCTCGTAGGCGATTTAATCGTAGGCCGCAGTTCCTCTAGTTGGACTCCCTACGTGGCCGTTGCGGGTTTGCTAGCCGCCGTTGCTGCTTTGTGTTTGCAGTGGGACAACGTTAATACGATCTCGTTTCTGGGCGGTTTTAACAGCGATGCCTTGAGTTTGGTATTTCGCGGAATTATCGCTTTGACGACGGCTGTCACTATTTTGATATCCGTCCGCTACGTACTGCAAACGGGTACTGCTTTAGCGGAATTTATCTGCATTTTGCTCAGCGCTACTTTGGGGGGAATGTTCCTTTCCGGCGCTAATGAATTGGTGATGATTTTTATTTCGTTGGAAACTCTGAGTATCTCGTCTTATTTGCTGACGGGTTACACAAAACGCGACCCGCGTTCCAATGAAGCTGCTTTGAAATATTTGTTAATTGGTGCATCTTCTTCGGCGGTGTTTCTCTACGGTATTTCGCTGCTGTACGGGTTGTCTGGTGGCCAAACTACGCTAAATGCGATCGCGGCCAACCTTTCTACTGTTAATGACGGTCAATCTCTCGGTTTGGTAATTGCTTTGGTTTTTGCGATCGCCGGAATCGCCTTCAAAATCTCCGCAGTTCCCTTTCACCAATGGACACCGGACGTTTATGAAGGTTCGCCCACACCAGTTGTCGCCTTCCTTTCTGTCGGTTCCAAAGCCGCCGGTTTTGCCCTAGCAATCCGCTTGTTAACAACAGCTTTCCCCGCACTTACGCCGCAGTGGCAATTCATATTCACAGCCTTAGCCATACTCAGCATGGTGTTGGGCAATGTAGTTGCCCTCGCCCAGACTAGCATGAAGCGGCTTTTGGCTTATTCGTCGATCGCCCAAGCCGGTTTTGTAATGATTGGTTTGATTGCAGGAACCGAAGCCGGTTACTCCAGCATGATATTTTATCTGTTGATCTACCTGTTTATGAACCTAGGCGCATTCGCCTGCATCATCCTCTTCTCCCTGCGGACAGGAACCGACCAAATCAGCGAATACTCGGGCTTGTATCAAAAAGACCCGCTGCTAACTTTAGCATTAAGTATTTGCCTGCTTTCTCTCGGCGGAATTCCCCCCCTAGCAGGATTCTTCGGCAAAATCTATCTGTTCTGGGCAGGCTGGCAAGCTGGACTTTACGGCTTAGTTATCCTGGGATTAATTACCAGCGTAATTTCGATTTACTACTACATCCGCGTCGTCAAAATGATGGTAGTAAAAGAACCTCAAGAGATGTCGGATGCGGTTAAAAACTATCCCGAAGTTCGCTGGAACCTTCAGGGAATGCGGCCTTTGCAAGTCAGCGTCGTACTTACCTTGGTTGCGACAACGTTGGCTGGAATTTTGTCTAATCCTTTGTTTAACTTAGCAAACGATTCTGTCACAAAAACTCCCATGTTGCAATCGGCAATTAATCAGGTTGTACCGACTTATGCTGTGAAAGTTGAATCAAATCTCTTGTCTCGTAACAGCGATTAATTATAGCGCAATACGGTTCACTTAACATATTTGTGCCCCCGAGATTTATTGCTGCATCCCCCGGATAGTCGGGGGACGCAAGAGGGCATTCTTGTCCCCCTTTTTAAGGGGGTTATATCAAATCCTTTCTTCATCGGAATAGTAAATTAACTGTTGATTGTTGACTGTTGACTGTTAACTGTTGACTGTTGACTGTTAACAGTTAAATCATGTATGAGTGCAACCGGAATTGATATGAGGGGGAATCTATCTTCAGTGAACCGTATTGAATTATAGCGGGATTTTCAAGAGTGGAAAGCGCCTAACTTTTTCAAGTTGGGCATTTTTTTGATTTGTGCCAATTTCTACGCCTGTTTTGTCGGCTTATAGCAATTTTATAAAGTAGCGCTACATATCACCATCTCCCAACCTCATCGATGCTTTGGGGGCGCTAGGAGGGGAACATCTGGTATTTTGCAAAAAGCATTTTTTTTATTATATTGCTGTAAGGACTTGCCTATTGTATAACTTGTGAGTTATTACGCACTATAATGCAAAGCAAGATGCTCGCGGCTAAGACTTCATCCATAGCACATCTTTAGAACAATGGTATGATCGATAATATTGCTAAGTATCGAATTGTCGAGACTTTGACGGAAAAGCAGGTTTCTGACTTGATGGATTTGTACAAAAACGAGTTTTGGTGCGACAAGCGGAGGCGGGAGGATGTGGTGAAAATGCTCGCCGCTACTGATGTTATCATTGGTTTGGTCGATGAGGGCGATGGCGTCCCGCCCCGCAAGCTACGGCTAATTGGCATTACCCGCGTCCTCACCGATTTTGTGTACAGGGCGATGATTTTTGATGTGATTGTCAAGCCGACACACAGAAAAATGGGACTGGGCGCGGTATTGATGGATGCAGTTTTCAATCATCCCGAATTGCAAGCCGTGGAGAGTTTTTCGCTTAATTGTTTGCCTAAAATGATACCATTTTAGGAGCGCTGGGGTTTCACGGACGACCTGGGAGAGATTAAGTAGTAAGACACAATTAATTACACAAAACTCTGGGCTACAAGCCTTGTCTAGTAAAGAATCAGCAAAAAATCAGTGTGTAATTAATTCTGTCCAATTACTTAAGTTTATGCGGCGCAAAAACAGCTAAATTAAGCTCATTTAATGCCCAAGTTTTTCTCTAATTACATCTTCTTTAAAACCTACTAAAACAGCAGTTCCATCTTTCACAAACAGCGGACGTTTCAGCAGCATCGCATCCTTAGCAAAAGCTTCCACCCATTCTTCACCAGTCCAGTCTTTCTTGTCGTCGCCCAAAGCACGATAAGATTGACCGGAGGTATTTCGCATTGGTTTAAAGCCTAAAGTTGTCACCCATTTTTCAATTGTTTCGCGAGTTGGTGGCTGTTCTTTTGTGTTAATGAACTCGTAATTGATGCTGTTATCTTTGAGCCACTGCAAAGCTTTTTTGCAGGTTCCGCAGTTTGGAATTCCGTAAACTTGAATTGACATATATTAAGAAGGAAGAGGGAAGAAGGAAGAGGGAAGAAGGAAGAAGGAAGAGGGAAGAGGGAAGAGGGAAGAGGGAAGATTGGCAGCGGATTATGTAACGGATTTAACGGATAGAAGAAGTCAGAAGGCTTTGGTGATATAGCAGGGAAGCAATATAACAGCTTATTTTTTTAGTAATTAAGAACGTCTTAAACGTCTTGGGGGTTTCTATAAAACTAACAACTGTCAACTGCTTTCCTGCCAACTGCTTTCCTGTCAACTGCCAACTGCTTTCCTGTCAACTGCCAACTGCCAACTAACTAATGACTCTTGACTAATTTAGCTTGTTGAATCCATTGTTGCACGCGATCGACCGAAGGAGTCAAATCATTGCGCTGCATTGTCGCTACGTGCAGTCTCAGGATTTGTTGGTGCAACCTCTCCACGGGCATTTGAGCTAATTGAGCGGCAGAAGCAACGCCGGCGTGCAGCAACAGCCCGCAATACTCACAGCCGACACTGGGAATCCGAGCCAGCTCTGCCATCGCTACCCATTTATTAACTGATAGAATGTTAATGTGTAATTGATGTGCTAATAATGCTTTCGCAGCCGGTGTTTTCGTCATCCGAATTAATTGCGCGGTTGTGGTGATGCCGCATTGTTCTAGTTGAGACTGGTTTTCATTGCTCAATCCCGGCAAGTGTTCGATCGGCCAATCCCGTATTTGTACGGAATTTTTAGGAGCTTTGTGAGGAATTTTCATCTTATTTTCAGGGAATTTACTTATACTTTAAAGTCGAAAATATCAAGCCGTCAATAGATGCGATCGCTCTTGTTACAACATCTACAAAAACCCGATCGACTAATTTGGTCGATCGCCCTGTTGCTACAGGGAATGTTAATTACTTGCCGCGCAACACTTTCAGCCTTTGTTGCCTTGCTGTCTGGCAAGATTTGTTCTCAACAAATTTCCGTCTGTGGCGATCGCAAATGCGATCGAAAACACTGCGAACAAGATGATAGCAAGAAATAATATAAAGATTAGACTTTTTTCCAAATGACTGCTAAGTTTGAAGTCAAGACTTTATTTATTTTAAGAGCTAGAATTAAAGGACTGAAGTCCTTACTACCAACAAAAATCAAAATAATCTGCTGTTAGCCATGACCATTACCAAGACTGATGATATGTTAAAAGATATTTTACACCAACGGCGGCAAAAACTTGCCAGTTTAATTAATTTTCCGGTAATTCTTTGGTCTGGGCGCAGTATTCCTCGCAATTATCCGGCGCTGACTTTTCCTTTTCGCGCCAGCAGTCACTTTCTATATTTTGCAGGTTTGCAGTTAGAAAATGCTGCCATTCGCTTAGAATCTGGCAAATTAGAATTGTTCTTAGATGATGCAGATCCTAGCAGCACTCTTTGGCATGGAGAAATGCCGAAACGTGCAGAAATTGCTGAATTAATTGGGGCTGATGCTGCTTTCCCCATGACTGAATTAAAAGCGCGTTCCACAAATGCCGCCACGATCGCCCTTCAGGATAGCTTGACTCTGTTGCAACAGTCACAAATTCTCGATCGCCCCCTTGCACCGTCCAAATCGCCAACCGGCATCGATCTAGAATTAACTCAGGCAGTCATATCGCTGCGCCTGAGCCACGATGCAGCCAGTTTGGTCGAATTGCGTCAAGCTGCTGCTGTCACCGTAGCAGCACACAAAGCGGGCATGGCGGCCACAGGAAATGCTCGAATTGAAGCCGGGGTGCGCGCTGCAATGGAAAGTGTCATCATCTCGGAAAACATGACCTATGCCTATCCCAGTATCGTCACGGTACAGGGCGAAGTTCTGCACAGCGAACACTATCACAATCCGCTACAAACAGGAGATTTGCTGCTAGCAGATGTCGGTGCCGAATCGTCAATGGGATGGGCGGCAGATGTGACTCGCACTTGGCCTGTTTCGGGCAAGTTTTCGCCAACTCAAAGAGCAATTTATGATGTGGTTTTGGCAGCGCACGATGCTTGTATTGATAAAATTAGTCCGGGGGTGGAATATCAAGATATTCACCTGTTAGCTGCTCGAATTATGGCGGCAGGATTGGTGGATTTGGGTATTTTGCAGGGGAATGTTGAAGATTTGGTAGAAATGGATGCTCACGCGCTGTTTTTTGTGCACGGCATCGGGCATTTAATCGGCTTGGATGTTCACGATATGGAAGATTTGGGCGATTTGGCTGGCTATGCAGCAGGAAGAGCGAGAAGCAGTCGGTTTGGGTTGGGTTTTTTGCGGCTGAATCGTGTTTTGCGATCGGGAATGCTGGTATCGATCGAACCTGGTTTTTATCAAGTGCCGGCAATTTTGAATAACTCTGAAAATCGCGCCAAATATAAAGAATTTGTAAATTGGGACGAGTTGGAAAAATTCGCGGACGTCCGGGGCATACGCATTGAAGATGATATACTTGTTACCGAAGAGGGTAGAGAAGTATTAACAGGGAAATTACCAGCGAAAGCTCAGGAAATTGAGGAGTTAGTTGCGGTAAGTATGTAGGGATAGATCGCAAAGCGGGCGATCGTCCACAGTTCCAACAGGCTATAAAAAAATAAAGTAAGATGAACAAAGCTTGGCAAACAGGTATTTTGATGTTGGTTGAAAAACTAGCAGCGCAAGTCCAAAAATTTGCATCGCGGAGACTTGGGCGGATTTTTCGCAACCGTATATCCTCGCCGCCGCCGATGCAAGTTGCACCTTTGCCCAGCAACGAAGAAGAGAGACTAAAAGCACTTCACCGCTACCAGATTCTCGATACAGATGCCGACGAAGCTTTTGATGACTTAACAGCTTTAGCATCCTACATTTGCGGCACTCCTATTGCTTTAGTCAGCTTAATAGACGCTAACCGACAGTGGTTTAAATCAAAAGTCGGTTTGGACGCCTCAGAAACTCCTAGAGAGTTAGCATTTTGCGCTCACGCTATTTTAAATCCCAATGAATTGTTAGTTATACCCAATGCTCTAGAAGACGATCGCTTTGCGGGGAATCCGTTAGTAACTGCCAATCCCAATATTCGGTTTTATGCTGGAGCGCCGCTAGTAACTTCTGATGGTTTCCCGATCGGCACTTTGTGCGCGATAGATACAATTCCGCGCCAGCTCACTCCAGAACAATTAGAAGCGCTGCGGACGTTAGGAAGGCAAATTATTAACCAAATGGAGTTGCGAATTAATTATGCTAAATTAAAGCGCGCCCAGAGCCGGGAAAAACAAGTTGAAGCAAAACTCCGGTCTACTGACGAGCAAATTGTCAATTTTTTAGAAGGAATGAGCGATGCTTTTTTTGCTCTAGATCTCCAGTGGCGGTTTACTTACGTCAATTACAAAGCCTCGCAATTTTTGCAGCGCGTACCGGAAGAACTTTTTGGTAAAACTTTTTGGGAAGAGTTTCCCGATTTAATAAGTTCGGTATTTTATGAAGAGTGTCATCAAGCTGTAGCCAAACAAGTGGGAGTGAATTTTGAGAAATATTATCGTCCCTTAAAATTGTGGTTGGAAGTCCGGGCTTTTCCCAGTCATGACGGCATTTCTGTATTTTTTCACGACATCACTAAGCGCAAGCAGATGCAATCGGCACTCAGGAAACAACAGAAAAAAACAGAGGATTTACTGCTAAATATTTTGCCAGAACCGATCGCCGACAGGTTGAAGTACAAACCGGGAGTGATTGCAGACAAGTTTGAAAAAGCAACAATTCTTTTTGCTGACTTGGTGAATTTTACCCAAATTTCTACCACTATGCCCGCCACTCAATTAGTATACTTGCTGAATGAAATTTTCTCGATTTTCGACCAACTCAGCGAGAAGCACGGGTTAGAGAAAATCAAAACGATCGGGGACGCTTACATGATAGCGGGCGGTATTCCGATTGAACGCCCAGACCACGCAGAGGCGATCGCCGAAATGGCACTGGATATGCTAGTAGCAATTCAGGAATTAAATGTGAAGCTAGAGGCTAATTTTGAGATCCGCATCGGGATTAATAGCGGCCCGGTGGTGGCGGGGGTAATCGGCACTAAAAAATTCATTTACGATTTGTGGGGAAATGCGGTAAATACAGCCAGCCGCATGGAATCTCACGGCATACCGGGCCGCATTCAAGTCAGCCACTATACTTATAACTTGCTGCACGATAAATATGAATTTGAAGACCGGGGTGAGATCGAGATTAAAGGTAAAGGAAGAATGCAGACTTATTTCCTGACGGGCAGGAAAACAGCAAGGGAGATGAAAATAGTCGGAGATTAAATGTAGTGAAGTATGGTGCGTCAGCAGCGTAAAATTTTCGCTAAAAAATCACAATTTCGCGACTGATGCAGGCCCGGAATGAATGGTGCGTCAGTTGTGAGATTGGGAGTGTCCAATTGAGAATTATCTTGTCTGACGCACCCTACTGCTAACACTTGAAAGTACCTGATTGTTGAGGGGAATTGGGGATGCTTGTTTTGCGATCGCCTCTTAAGCCCGATCGCCAGCCAAGCAAAACAACAGTAACAGTTGTCAACAAATCAGATTATGCTATACACACGCAGAGAACTCCAAGCAATCCCAGGCGCGGTACTCGACGTTATAAAAATACTAAGTTGAAGTCCTCGGAGCCTTTAATATGGTTCAATTTCATATTCAAACAGATAGCGAGATCCCTGCATCCACACAACTATTCAATCAAATTAGGTTTGCGATCGCCTCGCGCCAGTTTCCGCCCGGACACCGCTTGCCGAGCACCAGACAACTAGCCATGCAGACTGGTTTGCACCGCAACACCATCAGCAAAGTCTACCGACAGCTCGAAAATACCGGACTTGTAGAGGCCCAAGCCGGATCGGGGATTTACGTCCGTGCTCAAGGCCACGAAGGCGGCAGTAAACTCAAATCCCCGATCCTCAATGAATACCCGCTTGCTAACCGAATAGTGCAAGAAAGTATGGATCAACTGCTGGGACAGGGCTGTACGCTCAACCAAGCCAGGGAATTATTTCTGGCCGAAATTGACTGGCGGCTCAGGTGCAGCGCCCGAGTCGTCGTCACAGCCCCCGCAGAAGACATTGGCGTGGGCGAGCTGATGGCGAAAGAACTCGAACAAGCTTTGCGGATTCCTATACAGTTGGTGGCGATGGAAGAGTTGGCTACTTTTATCGATCAAATCTCTTCTGGAACTGTAATCACGAGTCGCTATTTTATCGGACAAGCAGAATCCATCGCAGCACCCCGTTCGGTGCGAGTCATTCCCGTAGACATCTACGACTACGGCCAGGAAATCCAGCTTGTGACGGGTTTGCCGAAAGACAGTTATTTGGGTTTAGTCAGCTTGAGCCCGGGAATGTTGCGATCGACTGAAGTGATCATCCACAGCATCCGGGGCGAGGATTTGCTGGTGATGACGGCTTTGCTGTCGGATGCCTATAAGATTAACTCGATCGTGCGATCGGCGAGAACAATTTTCTGCGACCAACCGAGCTTTGCTACAGTAAAAGCGGCTATTAACGCTGCCCGAGAGGATATTATTCGTCCCCCGCAACTGATATGCTCTGAAAATTACATCGGCTCTAAGTCAATTAATTTGCTCAAGCGCGAGTTGGGTTTGGGGTAAGTCAGTTGGCAGTTGGCAGTTGGCAGTTGTTAGTTGTTAGTTGGCAGTTGGCAGTTGGCAGTTGTTATTGGTTAGTTGGCAGTTGTTAGTTGTTATTGGTTAGTTGTTATTAGCCAACAGTCAACAGCCAACAGCCAACAGTCAACAGTCATTAGTTAATTCCCATTCCCATTCCCAATGACAACTAACAACTAACTACTGACTACTAACTACTGACTACTAACTACTGACTACTGCCCAATGCCCAATGCCCAATTACCAATTAGAATTATCCATGACTATTGAAATCCAACCCTCAATTAATGTTAAAACTGCGATCGAAAGCCGACGGGCCGCGCGCAGTTTCAAGCCCGATCGAATTCCCCCAGCTATATTGGCAGAAATTTTGCGCTTGGGAGTGCGATCGCCCTCCGGTTACAACTTGCAGCCTTGGCGGTTTATCGTACTTGAAGACCAAGCCAGCAAAGAAAAATTAAAAACTTGCGCCTTCGACCAGCGCCAAGTGGTAGAAGCCCCAATCGTGTTAATCTGTTGTGGCGATCGGCGCGCCGCCGAGCCCGAAAACACCGAAGCCGTCATCGAATTGGGCAAAGCCGCAGGCGCAATGAATGACAATTTAGCCGGTTATATGCGCCAAGCAATCCCGCAATTATTCGAGAACCGTCCCTGTTTCGACTCTGTAGAAACTTGGACAAACAGACATACAATGCTCGCAGTAGCTCACTTAATGATTGCAGCTAAAAGCTTTGGAGTAGATAGTTGTCCGATGGAAGGTTTTGTCAGCGCTAAGGTGAAAGAAGCCTTTGAAATTCCAGAACAAGTAGATGTTTGCTGTTTGCTACCGCTTGGTTATGCAGCAGAACCTTTCAAACAATACGGTGGGCGTTTTGATGTGACTCAAGTTTATTACAGCGAAACCTATGGAAAAGAGTTGCAACTTGAGACTTAAGAGTTAAGATTTGAGAGTTGAGATTTGAGAGTTGAGATTTGAAGGAGTCGGTACAAGTTCAAACAAATCGGAACTACCGACAATTTCGCAATTTCACAATCCGAAATCGCAATCTAAAATCTTAACTCTCAAATCTAAAACTTGTTCTGAGCAAAGTCGAAGAATCTAAAATCGCCAGTGGTGAGAGCAGAAAGAGGAACAAAGTATGACAGTAGCAGCACGACAAAGCAAGGCACAAATTCTAGAAGTAAAGTTGCAGAAGCACTTACAAGCAGCCGGATTAAAAAAATTACCGCTTTATATCAGTTGCGATTTTAGAGATGACTCTTTAACGGTTGTCGGAGAACACCCGCGAAGTGTAGTTATCAAAGCAAAACCGACTTTTACGGTGCTAGAAGCGGCTATTCTAGAAATAGAACCAGAATCTATTGAACAGATTGGACTTTGCCTAAAAATTACCGGACAAAAACAGCCCTATGCTTTCCATTCTTTTACCATGCACAACCCTGTTTTGTCAAGACCCAGAACAGTGGAAGTGCGAAAGAAAGTCGAGGAAATACCCGCAGTAGAAACGGGGATTGTGCTAGCAACAAATGCGGCAGAGACGGCGGATGCAGCGGAGGAAATGCTGTTAGAAACAGATATTAAAGAGC
Source organism: Microcoleus sp. S36a_B3 (assembly GCF_036700745.1). NCBI lineage: Bacteria > Bacillati > Cyanobacteriota > Cyanophyceae > Oscillatoriales > Microcoleaceae > Microcoleus > Microcoleus sp. S36a_B3. Next base: position 49,678 of record NZ_JAUBPN010000028.1, read on the forward strand.
AGGGAGATGATGAAGATTTTCCTGATTTGTCTGAGAGTTCCAACAATTCCGAGCCGATCGCCTTTAAGGTAGCTACAATTCCGGGAGATTTTGCAGAAAATCCCTTCAATTCGCTAGATATGGAAGCGGTAACAGTTTCTCAAACACCCAAGCATTCACCGTGGGTGCTGCTGGCGGCGGCAGGAATTGTCAGCTTGGCGGCGATAATTTTGGCAGGGGGTTATTACCTGTTGAGCCGCCCCTGTGTCATGGGAGAATGCCCTGCACTAGCTAATGCTAAACAGTTGAGCGACAATTCGATCAGGACGCTGAAAACTTCAAAGGTTGCTAACAGCCCCGAAGAAGCGCAGGAACAGTTAAAAGGGGCGATCGCCCTTTTGGAACCGATTCCAGCTTGGTCAATTCATCGCGGCGAAGCTCAAACCGCCCTGGAAAAATACCGCCAGCAAAGTCAGAATGTAAACTCTGCGATCGATGGCGCGCGCCTCGCAGAGTCAGCAGCCAGGAAAACCGGAAATCCTCCTTATTCTGCCGAGAATTGGCAGGAAGCGCAAGCTCTGTGGCAAAGCGCGATCGCCCAACTCGGAGAAATCCCCACAGACAGCCCTGTTTATCCCTACGCTCAGAAAAAAGCCAAGGAATATCGGAAGAATTTAGCCACAGGAAACAAGGAATTAGGAACAGAAAAAAAAGCCGAAAAAACCTTGAGCGAAGCCAAAAATACAGCCCAAATAGCAGAAGCTCGCGAAGCAGTAGCTCAGACAGCCGAAAGTTGGATTCAAGTACAAGCTGGTTGGGAAAAAGCCCTGGATATAATATCAGAAATTCCCAGCAATACCCAATCTTACCAACAAGGTAAACTGCTAGTTCCGAGATACGAAACGAAGCTTTCCCAAGCTCGCGAGCGCAAAAATATTGAAGGAATTTCGGAAAACGGCTACACTCAAGCAGTGAGTTTAGCAGCGGAAGCGATGATTTTTGAGGGCAAAAATGAATGGTTTAAGGCATCGGAATACTGGCGGAGAGCTTTGAGTTATGCCGAGCAAGTTCCGGCGGCCACTGCTTATTCCCAGAAAGCCAAACCACTGATTGATTCCTACACAAAATCATTGGAGCAAGCAGAAGTAAAGTTGAAGGAAGAAAGGAATCTGCAAAAAGCGCGGGCGGATTTAGATAAAACTTGCAAAGGTAAGCCGAAGATTTGCGACTATACTGTTAGCAAAGATTTGATTGCGGTGCAGATGACTTCCGATTACGTGCAGAAACTGCAACAAACTTTCATCCAAGCGGAAAACAAGAAGGCTCTGAAGACTCGTCAAGCTGTGGAAAAGCACGTTGAAACGTTGCAAAAAGCTTTGGAGGCGATCGCCGAAAACGCCAAAATTCCGATGCAGGTGTACAATGGCGAAGGCAAGCGGATTGCGAGTCACGAACCGAAGTAGCCCGGATTTGAACATATTGTAGGGTTATATCAATTCCGGTTGCACTCAGGGGGAATTGTTGACTGTTGACTGTTAACTGTTGACTGGATTTGATTATTCCTGAGTTACTCCGCAATCAATCCAGCTTGAAAAACTTGTTGTGCCGTTAATTTAAACTCTGGAAAAGTTGGAGACTCAATCCGATCGCTTCCCCGAAACAAACTCACCTCATATTCGCCGTCAACCAACCGATAAACCGATATCGTTGGTTGTTTGGGATTGCCAATAAACCGGAGGCCGCCCAAACCGAGATAATCCACAATCCAGTATTCAGGAATCCCGATTAGTTCGTATTCGCCTACTTTTTTGATGTAGTCATCTTGCCAGTTGGTACTAACTACTTCAACAACAAGCGGAATTGAGGCTCCTTGAGTCACAGTTGAAAACTTTTGCCACAGAGGTTCTGATGCTAAATTTGGGCGATTTAAGATCGGAATGTCCGGCGAATAAGCTGATTGGTTTTCCAGTGGTTTAACTAATGCTTGTTTGGGGATGAAGTAGGGAAGTTTTACCATTCTAAACTCAGCGGTTAACTCTGAGGCTAAAAAACCGATAACTTCTTCATGTTCTCCTAATGGCTGTGACATTTCAACAATCTCTCCATTGTGCAGTTCATAACGTGCATTTTCTGGCTTCCATTCCGCAAATTCTTCAAAAGTTAGCGTTTTAGTTGCTATTTGAATCATGGCTATTTCTCCTGAATTATGGCCGGGCGGGCTAGAAGCCCACCCCACAAAATAAACTCACTCTTTGTGGAACTGCATCTTGCCTGTTAGATAAAATAAGGGCAAATGCAAGTTCCTACCCATATTATATTCCCAATGCCCAATGACCTGTTTGGCCAATTCCCAATTCCCAATGCCAAATACCCAATGACCTGTTTGGCCAATGACCTGTTTGACCAATTCCCAATACCCTGCGCGGGCCAATTCCCTGTTTGGTCAATGCCCAATGCCCAATTCCCAATTATCATTTTATCAACTGTGCATCTTGATTAAAAAAACTGCGGCACAATCCCTCCGTCAACAACAGAGTTGCGATTAAAGTTGCCAGCGCTAACACAAACATAATCAAAATTTGGTAAGATGCTGCATCTATCGGGCTGACACCGCTGAGCATTTGACCTGTCATCATTCCCGGCAATGTCACAATTCCTACGACGGTCATTGTATTTAATGTGGGGATTAATCCCGCTTTGATGGCATCTTTGCGGTACTGTTTTACTGCTTGCTGCGGTGTGGAACCTAAACTTAAATGGGTTTCTATTTCTAACTGGCTGCTGTTAACTGTACTGACAAGTCTTTCACCGGCGATCGCCCCAGAGTTCATCGCATTGCCCAAAATCATCCCCGCTAGGGGAATCAAATACTGCGGTTCGTACCAGGGGTCAGGTTGCAAAATTAGCAAGTTTGTATAGCCCAAAGTCAAGGCCGTGCTAATCAAAATCGAACCCGATACTAACGGTAGTAAGTGCTTGATTTTTTTGCTGATGCGGTTGCTAGCCACCGTGCTAGCTGTTGTCAGCATGATTGCTAAAACTGCTAAAACCACCCAAGGATTTTTTCCCTCCGGGGCAAATACGACGGCCAGCACGTAGCCGACTAGGATTAGCTGGATCAGGGTGCGGCCCGCCGCGATCGCGATCGCCCCCTCCAATCCCAATCCCTGCCACGCCGAAAGCCCGATCGCGATCGCCACCATCCCCAAAGCCCAACCCAAATCAGTAAACTCTAGCTGAATTAACATCGGCGCTCTCTTTCGATCGAGTGATTGTTTGCCCCTCCAACTATAAAATATTTGAAGAAACGTTTCTCAAAAACAGTTTTGCTGCAAGAATTTGCTGTGATAATGGTTGAAATTTTTGGTGTGAAGAGTGAATAAAGTTCCCCCCCTCGACTTAAGCCAGCAGTACGCCCAGATCGGCGAGGAAATAACCGCTGCGGTGCAAAAAGTGCTCGCCTCTGGCGGCTACATAGGCGGCCCCGCCGTGAAAAGTTTTGAACTAGAATTCGCCGACTACACCGGCGTTTCCGACTGCGTTGGCTGCAACTCGGGCACGGATGCGCTGATTTTGGCCTTGCGAGCTCTCAAAATTGGCCCTAGCGATGAAGTGATTACCACTCCTTTTACTTTTTTTGCTTCGGCTGAGACAATTAGCGCCGTCGGTGCAACTCCGGTATTTGTCGATATTGACAGCGAGACTTTTAATTTGGATGTCGAACTCCTCGAAGCGGCAATTACCGAAAAAACCAAGGCAATTATGCCCGTGCACATCTTCGGTCAACCCACAGACATGACTCGGTTGATGGAAATTGCCACCAAGCATAACTTAGCCGTAATTGAAGATTGCGCCCAGTCTGTCGGGGCCCTGTGGCAGTCTCAAAAAGTCGGCAGCATCGGCCATGTCGGCTGTTTCAGCTTTTATCCGACCAAAAACTTAGGCGCTTGCGGTGACGGCGGCGCGGTGACAACAAACGATGCAGCCCTCGCAGCTTCCATGAGAATGCTCAAAGAACACGGACAGTCTTCTAGGTATTTCTACGAAGAAATCGGCTACAACAGCCGTTTAGATGCCCTGCAAGCGGTGATTCTCAGCATTAAATTGCGGTATCTCGACAGTTGGAACGCCCAGCGGCGCGAAAAAGCAGCCGTTTATAACGAATTTCTCTCCCGCGTGCCCGGAGTTGCTGTCCCCAAGGAATTGCCAGCAGCTAATGGAGTTTGGAATCAATACACAATTCGGCTGACAAGTCAAGAAGACCGGCCAAACTCCTCTGGCAATTTCCGGGACTCGGTGCGGGATCGGTTGCAGGAATCCGGCATCGGTTCGATGGTTTACTATCCGTTACCCTTGCACCTGCAACCTGTTTACAAATCTTTGGGCTATCACGTCGGTGATTTACCTGTGGCAGAGCAAGTTTGTCGCGAAGTCTTGTCTTTACCGATGTTTCCCGAACTTTCGAGGGATCAACAAGAGCGGGCGATTTATGGACTCAAAGATTGTTTGGCACATAGCCGGTAGCATCCGGTAGCTTTGGCCCGATCGCCCGATCGACAGAAACGCCCCAAAATATAGAAATTGCAGGGTTGCAGTGCCGTACTGGTGCAGCGGTCAGAGAAATATATTAAGTATTTTGACCGATCGCTTGTACTTTTATCAAAATTAATGGGTTTAAAACCCCGTCCTTGTAGGACGGCTTTGTGCTAGAATGTATATACCGAGAGCAAACAACGGATATCTTGAGAGTAAAATTCAGGCCGGGGCCGGGGCCTCCAAACGATATAAACTGGTTTGTATTTGTACCGATGGATGGTCGGGAAAGGAAACTGTCTGGGCAATCAGAGCGTCGGGGATATGTGGGTAACTACAGATCCAGATAGTGGGTGAAAAACCGCAAGGAAACAACCAGAAAATCTAAATCGTGAGGTTTAGAAGCTTTGCCCTTTTAGGGCGGAGTAATGTCACGTACTATCATTAATTAATGATAAAGAAACAAATTTAGGCTGGCAATCCGCCTAGAACGGGTGCATCTTCCGATCGCCTAAAATTGGCGATGCGATCGGTCAGTAGATTTTAGATTTTAGATTTTAGATTTACTTGCAACTCGGTAAATCACCGAAGCAGCAACTAAAGTCTCAAATTTTGGAATCGACTTTTTAGGGCGAGTCAACAATGGGAGCATCTCATTTTCGCACAAACGATGTTTTTTTACAGTGCGATCGTCCCCGCTGGCGTGCTTGACAAAGATCGCGAGCGGGGACGATCGCACTACTACAAATGCAAAAATGAGATGCTCCCGTCAACAATAGACAAGGAAGAAGAAACAAGGAAAAGGGAAAAAGGAAGAAGTCAAACGCAAACAAAATTTTAATTTTATAACTTTTAACTTCCCATCCCCGATGCCCGATGCCCGATGCCCGATTTCAAATTTTCAATTTAACCTGCCATTTTCATAAAATAAGAGGAAAATAAACGAGTGCCTCAGTATCAATTCACTCAGGCTAGACGCTACGATCCACAAGAGATCGCTAAGTATTACCGCAAACGTCCTTGGAAAGCAATTTGGCGAGCAATTACCGTTATTTGGTCTTTTGCAGGCTTCGTGCTGGGGATGCTGTGGGACAGTTGGCAGCACGAAGCCGCAGCACACCAGCCGGAACGCGCCACCCATCTACGACAAATACTCACTCGCTTGGGCCCCACTTTCATTAAAGTCGGCCAAGCCCTTTCTACCAGACCGGATTTGATCCGCAAAGACTTTCTCGAAGAATTGATCAAACTTCAGGATCAATTGCCACCCTTTGATTCGGTGCGCGCTTTCGAGATTATTGAAGCGGAACTCGATCGCCCCATTAGCGAAACCTACAGCGAAATCTCCCCCGAACCTGTCGCCGCCGCCAGTCTCGGTCAAGTATACAAAGCCCGTCTCATGACCGGAGAAGCAGTCGCCGTCAAAGTTCAGCGACCCAACTTGCTACCAATCTTGAGCCTCGACCTTTACTTAATGCGCTGGGCCGCTGGATGGTTAGCCCCCTTGCTGCCGCTCAATCTCGGCCACGACCTCTCTTTAATAGTCGATGAATTCGGCATTAAACTATTCGAGGAAATTGACTATATCAACGAAGGTCGCAACGCCGAAAAATTTGCCACAAATTTTGCCGACGACCCCACAGTAAAAGTTCCGAGTATCTACTGGCGCTATACTTCACCGTGCGTTCTCACCCTAGAATGGATTGACGGCATCAAACTGACAGACATCGCAAGCGTCAAAGCAGCAGGCTTGGACACCGATAGCTTAATTGAAGTCGGAGTCCGCAGCGGTTTGCGGCAGTTGCTAGAACACGGATTTTTTCACGCTGACCCCCATCCGGGAAATTTGTTTGCCTTAGCGGACGGCCGCATGGCTTACATCGATTTTGGGATGATGGATCAGATGGAAGAAACAACCAAAGAAAGCTTAGTTGATTCTGTCGTTCATTTAATCAACAAAGATTACTTACAGTTAGCCCAGGATTTTGTCAAACTCGGCTTTTTGACGCCAGACACAGACATTATGCCGATCGTCCCGGCCCTAGAATCTGTACTCGGCGATATAGTCGGCGAAAAGGTGTCAGATTTTAACTTCAAGACGATTACAGACCAGTTTTCGGAATTGATGTACGATTATCCTTTCCGAGTGCCCGCGAAATTTGCCTTAATCATTCGCTCTCTCGTGACAGAAGAAGGTTTAGCCCTGACGCTGAATCCCGATTTCAAGATAGTCGAGGTTGCCTATCCTTACGTAGCGCGCCGATTGTTAAACGGAGAATCTCCAGCATTGCGCCGTCGCCTGATTGAGGTATTATTCAAAGATGGCAAATTCCAGTGGAACAGATTAGAGGACATGATCGCGATCGCCAGATCCGATCGCAGTTTCGACCTGCTACCCACCGCCCAACTAGGCATACAATTCTTGCTGTCAGAAGAAGGATCGTTTTTGCGTCGCCAATTGATATTAGCTTTGATTGAAGACGATCGCCTCCACACAGCAGAAGTTAGCAGCCTTTGGAACCTAGTCAAAGAAGACTTGCAACCAAGTCGCCTGTTCAACGTTGCTCTAGACGCTTTAACAGAGCTTTCCACAGCAGGAACAGCCGCCCTAACTCGATTTTAGTCAGTAGTCATTAGTCAGTAGTCATTAGTCATTAGCGACTTGTGCTGAGCGAAGACGCTTTAACAGAGCTTTCCACAGCAGGAACAGCCGCCCTAACTCGATTTTAGTCAGTAGTCATTAGTCAGTAGTCATTAGTCATTAGCGACTTGTGCTGAGCGAAGCCGAAGCAAGTCGAATGGTGGTCATTAGTTATAAATCAAAAGACAACTACTAATGACCAGTTAACTTTTTTGACCACAAAAAAGTCCCGAATACGCAAATTTCAAAATGCAGAAAATAGAGGCGAAAATAATTTCCTTCTAACTACTAACTACTAACTACTAACTACTAACTACTAACTACTAACTACTGACTACTGACTACTGACAAATTTTCCATTACCAAAACTAAGGAATTATTCGTGTATTATTTTCCCGAACCTCCATATTTTTTAATGAGCGCTGGATTGCTAGCAGGTATGGCATCAGGCTTAGCTTTTGAAGCAACACTCAAACAAGCAGTGCAGCAGTGGTCAAAAAATCGCTCTACTCGTACTCTCGCTAACCTGCCAAGGTTGCAATTATCCATACCTTTCATCGGAATGGCCGGGGGAATTTGCGTATTTTTAGCTTCGGGAGTGGAGATTTTTGGCTTCCCAAAATTACTTTCTTATGCTCTAGCTTTACCTCTCACACTACTCACCGCGTGGTTGGTTTGGACTCAGCTAAACAAACTTTTAATCGAACTCGAACGCGGAGGTTCTCAAGCGCTCGATTTAGATTCATTTGAACAATAAACTTCTTAAACCGCAGACAAACGCGAATCACACAGATAAAAACCCATCAGCGTTTATCAGTGTTAATCTGCAAACATCTGCGGTTCAAAAAAACAATCAAACTAATCACCATCAATCCCAAAATTTCGCAACTTAAACATAATATTATTAATTTTTTTAACTACCCAACTTTTGAAATTTCTACCCAAACGAACCAACAAATTGGGAGGCGCGAGATTTGGGAGTTTTTCCGGCGAATTCAAATAGCGGTAGTGCAGAAACACCTCTCGGTAGGGAATCTCAATATCTTCCCCAGCACACAATCGAGTAAACTTGGCAGCCGAAATGCTCATGTAGTGCAAGTAAGTCAGCCGCCGTCCTTTGTCGTATAAAACATAATCTATCACATCAAATTTAGAAGACCAATGATTGCCCGTTACCCGTGCAGGTTGATGATACGCAAAGTTATAAAAAGAGATTTTGCTGCGGGCTACTAAATAGTTCAATAAAGATTGGTCAGATGCACTCAAACACATAATTTCCGCTTCTCCTGATGTTAAGTTGTCTAACAGTTGGACAGAATTTTCTCTATTAAATATTTCTTTTTTTGAAGCAAATAAACCTGTACAAAAAGTATGAGATGGCAGTTGGTCTATATTGAAAATATGTGGCAATTTATCTGATGATAAATCAAACACATAATTGAGGTCGGATTTGTACTGAAAATCGTTTGCTACCCAATCAAATTCATCAAGTTTGTGATAAATGTAATCCAGAGAACCCATTAACAGAGTGTCAGCGTCAAAATATACAAATTTGTCAAAAGGCCCGTCAAAACAGCATAATTTCCGATGCCTGGTCAAACAGTGAACTGGTTTCAAACCTTTAGCTTGCCAAACTTTTTGAGCTTTGGCGTGAGATGTCCAAGCTTGAGTTGCAAAGTCTTCCCAGAAATAAATTGAATCGGTGTTGTCAAAGAGGGTGACATTAGAACGAATTGCAATTTCTACTCGCACTTTTTTCAGCCTATCATCATAGGGAATAATACAAACGGGAATATCTTTTGCCCCATTGACTTCGAGACTGTTTAACAAAGCAACTAAGTGGTCGAAAACAACATCGTTTGCTAGAATATAAATGCCATCAGTCATAGTTTTTTAGTTAATAAGTAACCCAGCGCATATATATTTCTTTTTAGGTGCGGGCAAGATGCCCACACTACAAGAAATAAAATTTATAGATTGTGGAACAGGCAAGATGCCTGTTCTTCAAACCTTGTTGATAATGATACAACATATAATTTTATACTCACCTAGTTAAAACACGAAATAATTTTTGCACTAAATTTGGTTTTTCCTCTTCCTCATGAAGGTAACGATAATGTTTCCACAATTCCCAATAAGGACTACCCGATTTAATTGGTATCCCAGCCCAGTGCAGATATTTTAACTTTTTGCCTTTGTCATAAAGCAGGTAATCTATTTCTTGAAAATGTTTAGAACCAGCCCAGCTTCCTGGTTCTGCGGCTGAAGTTTTTACCAGATTGCAGCGCTTGGGAATTAACTTAAGAATCATGTAATTTAGTATAGGTTGGTCTGTGACATTTTGAGTAAAATCGAAATATTCTCGATGCTGCGCGCATTCTCGCAAAATATTGTACATTTGCGATTCGGTAATAGTTCCTTTTCTGGAAGCCCAAAAACCGCTGTTAAAGACATCTTGAAGCTGTGAGTCGGTAAATATATTCTGTTCTTTTATGACAGGTGAAAATACATTTCGCAGTTTCTCGCTGAGGTGGTGATAGTCGCAGCAAAAAAAGTCTACTTCTGAGAGTTTGTTTAAGTTGGCTGCGATGTCTTCAAAAACGATGATATCGGTATCGATGTACAAAAATTCGTCGAGGGGGCCAAACCAGGCGCAGAGTTTCCGCATTTTGTTGGGAAGGGCTAGAAAAGTGCGATCGAACGTTTGGCCAATTTCTCTGGTAAACTGTTCCACAAACTCCAGATTTGGGAACAATCGCACCTTGTAGAGGCTGCTGAGTGCGGCCGCGACTTGCTGATAATTGTCGTCAAACGGGATCAGAAAAATTGGTACTTGACAATTGTACAGACGTATGCTTGCGATAAGGGCGATCGCGCTTTCCATCACCCTATCATTAGCAACAATATAAATACCGCGACTCACATCAAATCCATTAACATCAGAATAACTCATCTCTCTTCTCTCTCAGCGTTCTCTGCGTCCTCTGCGGTTTAACAATCAAACATTTATCCTCAACCTTCTCAATACCCTGGTTAACAAATTCGACCGAGAAACCTCAGTATAAGACTTAGGCGCTTGGGTAAAAACCGGACGCTTTTCCGGTTCCCGGAGATAGCGGTAATGCAGAAACAAATCGCCATAGGGAAACTCAATATTTTCCCCCGCACAAACTCTCCGAATCAAATCCGGTGGCACGCCAATATAATGAATGTAAGTAAGTCGGTTTCCCTTGTCGTACAAAATATTATTATCGCGTTCTTCAAAATGTTGGGAAGTCACGCTGCACCCGGTTTTCTCCCCATCCGGGAGGCTACAAGCAAAATTATAGCTCTTCAGGCCCGTTTTCATCACCATATAATTGAGCAACGGCTGTTCTCCCGCACCTGCATAGAGAATTTCCGCCTCGCCCGATTGCAGTTGAGCTAACAGCCATTCCCTAGTATTTTGCTCAAACAATCCTTGCTTGCTGGCGTAAAATCCCGAACAAAATATTTCCGAATCAATCCGATTTTGCTCAAAAACTTCGAGCAGTTTTGGTGACTGAATATTGTATACTTTAGTTGGAAATAGAAATTGAAAATCATAAACCACAAAATCCGATTCCTCTAACTTCTGAAAAACCGCATCAAGGGAATTCATAACTAAAGTATCCGCATCCATATAGATAAACTTCTCAAACGGCCCGTCGAAAGCGCAAAAACGACGGTGTGCGCCGTAAAGCCGGAATTTTTGGCGATTCAAGCGCTCTGGTGCGGCTGCTTCCATGAATTTGTCCCATCGCTGAATTGAGGCGCTCTCTTCATAAATAAAGACGTTGGGACGGTTAACAATTTCAGTTTTAATTTGCTCTATTTGGTCGTCGAAAGGATAAATACAGACAGGAGTATGGGAGCCTAAGATAACTTCAATACTGTTGAGCAAGGCAATTAGTTGGTCGTAAACTATGTCGTTGGCAAGCGTGCAAATTCCATTCATATCTATTAGTCCGCGTAGGCGGACTTTGTTGGTGTAGTTGCGGTTTCAACCGCCGAATTATCTGTCATTGCCCTATTTCCTAAGATACAAAATTAGACAGCCAATTCAGCAAGTTCAATTCGTGGAGAATGATTTGCCTCGCTTCCGCAATTTTCTCCCTCGCTTCATGCCAATAATCCGCATTAGCCACAACCTCTTTAATAAATTGTACTCCTTTTTCATCCAAACTCGGCAGCCGCAGAAAACTCCCCGCAGGCAACAACTTATCCGCCGAACCGCCGTAATAAATTGGCAAACACCAACCTAACAAAGCATCCCAAAGTTTTTCGCTGACATACAAATCGTTTTCAGCATAATTCTCAATAGCTAAGTTGTAATAGTACGGTGCGACGGCGTGCCATTTATTGTTAACAGTGCCGTTTCCCTGCGCCCAAGTTGGCAAGTTTCGCCCGTAAAGGTCAAAATCTAATTTTTGTTGTTGCAGCAATTTGATAAAATCTAATCGCTGTCGGTGGTTGGCGCTGCGGCTAACACCTGAAGTTATCCAAGAACATAATTTAGTTTTCGGCGGCGCAGGCATTTCATTCAGTTCTCGAAACGAGTTAGAGTGATACCAAATCGCGGGCATATAATCAGGTGTTGGTGCAAAATTATCGGGCCCAGAAACGTAACCGCAATAAATTTTTGCTTGTTCGTAGTTGGTTTTGGTAATTTCAATAACTTCTGGTAATGGCGGCTCTCTGATTAGATAAATAATCCGTTCTTGGGGAACGTTGCGTAATTTATATCGAATGTCATTTTCTGGTTTTAGGTGCCTGTAATTTCGTATTTTATCCATCCACGATGGCTGTTTTCGTTGTCGGGGAAAGTCGAATTGATACATGAGCAAAAAGTCTGGTTCTGGGTGGTTGGCAAGCATTTGAATATTTCCCCATTTACCGAAGTTGTGGGGAGTTTGTTGCCACAGCCAGTCGCTTTGACTCATCCCTGGGTATGTGGTGATTGTGCCGATGATTTTTGGGTTCATTGCTCTCTGAGTCCGCGTAGGCGGACTTTGTTTGTTTAGTCGCGGTTTCAACCGCCGGAGCTAGGAATAGCTAATTTAAAATTATACAAAACTAATTAATAAGTTGCGATCGCACTTCGTCATCCACATAACTCAAAATCCTCTCAATCCGATTTTCCCACGAAAATTGATTGACAAATTTCAATGTTTCTGCATAACCTTCCACCTGCCTCGGATACTTGGTCAAACAATCTCGAATGCTTTGTGCAAACTGCTGCGGGTTATCCGGTTCGCACCAAATTGCTGCAATATTTCCAGATTTAAATTCCATCAAAGATGCAATCTCCGTCGCTACGATCGCAGTACCCGACGCCATATAATCGAAGAACTTCAAAGGAGATGTGAATGTCGCGGCTTCTGTCAAACAGTGAGGGTGAGTCAAAACATCCGCAGCTTGCAACAAGCTAGCCAGTTGATTTTGAGGCAGGTATCCGAGAAAATTAATGTTGTTAACTTGCTTCTCTTTAGCTAATTTCCGGTATGCTGTGACTTGGGATGAATCCCCACCGGCGATCGCAAATTGAACATCCGGCAATTCCTCGGCCACATCCACCAGCATATCGACACCTTTAAATGGGTAAAGTCCCCCCGCATAAACTGCTAAATGCTGCCTGTCACCTGCTAATAATTGCTGCCGCCAATTATCGGCTGCTGCTGCTTGTCTCGCGAGAAACAAATGGTTAAAACCGTTGTGCAGCGTAATTACTTTTTCTGGCGGCATCCCATTCTCAATCATGCTGTCTCGAACAGTATCTGCAACAGTTACAGCAATTTGAAATAGAGGATTGCTCACAATTTCTGGTGCAAATTTCTTGTCTTCATGGTGGTGCTGTTCGTAGATAGCGGGAATTCCGTTTTTAATAGCAGCTTTGACAAAGTTCCAGTCGCGGCTGTGGACGATTTTAGTTGATTTTAGCAGGTGAATTGGTAAATAATATTTACAAACTATGGTACTCGCATTCGTCCACTTGTTGTCCCAAAAATCGAGGTGAGGCACTGGCAAATCTGCTACTTTTAATTTTTCCTCAAGATTGTAGATTTTGGCAAGTTTGTCATCGGGTTTTCTCGGTTGAAAAGGAAAAAGTAAATCAACCGGGTTTGAAGCACTCAAGCCTTTGCGGAGGTATACCAAAACTGCTGGATAACCCAGATTTGCTGCAGCGTTGGCAGAGTGTGCAACTTGAACTAAGCTTGCTATATTGGGTTGCGGCAAGACATTTCTGGTAAAAAATACATAATATTTAGACATGGGAATTGTTGATTGTTGACTGTTGACTGTTGACTGTTAGCTGTTAGCTGTTAGCTGTTAGCTGTTAGCTAATAACTAAGTTTTTGTGGCATTTAAACTGTATGTCAAAAAAATAAAACTCTTGTGGGGTGGGCATCATGCCCGCCCTGAATATACAATAGGTCTCTTGCAAAATAATTTTATTCTATAATTAAACGTTTGACTTAAGTGGAGCAGATTGCAGGTTATCCACATTCCGCAGATGTGATTATCTTACGGGTAGTTTTCAAAAATCAAAGCCATCACACTTTTTTTAGTCTAACTCTTTTAACTTTAATTTATATTTTTTATGAGAATTAGTAGACAATATCTCAAGTGTATCCGCTCAATAAATCGGGGTAACAGTAAAAAAAGAAGGTTCACAATCTAGATACAGCATGGTATAATATGACATATCTTTAATCATAAAATAAAGAATGTAATAGTCTTTTTTAGCCACTAAAGTCACAATTAACCGTGGGTTTATACGACACTTACTACAGGAATCAAGAGCCAATAATTCAGAGCCTTTATATTTTTTTGAATTTCTTCAATCAATACTTCGGACAGTTTTTAAGCAGCAAGAGTACCATAGGATAGGACTGACGAGAGGTTAGGGTGATTTAAAAT
>NZ_JAUBPN010000029.1:0-63637 GCF_036700745.1 Microcoleus sp. S36a_B3
GAACTTATATTAACCAAGCTTGAATATATCGATCGCTCCTGTGATTGGTTTGCGATCGATTATTCAGCAAACCCTAATTAAATTTTCGTTCCCAAACAGTTCACAAAAAAAGCGCCCCAGAAAAAAACTGTTGGCGCTTTTTTTGACTACTAGCTTTTGCCAGACAAAAATAGCAGCAATTGCTATTCTTTTCCACCTTGACGGCTAGCCGTTTGAATGTACAGAATGATGAGAAAAACGCTGGGAACCAATACAAACAGAATGGTTGCCACAAAACCTAAATCATTAACTTCCATGAAGACCCCCGCCTCTATCAAAAAATAGGAAAACACACACTACTAGGATACCACTCAAAGGCCAAAGGAAAACTCGAAGACAGAAGGAGCCTCGGAGCCTCGGAGCCTCGGAGAACCCGAGAACCCGAGAACCCCAGAAGTCTACAGCTTCTTCCCTCTTCCGCCTTCCCTCTTCCGTCTTCCTCCTTCCTTCTTCCTCTTCCCTAGAACTTGGCAAACCCTAGCTACGGCTTAGTCTTCACGCTCACCGGGCCGTTGACCGTAGTTTGACAAGCCAACCGATAGTTTTCGGGCTTTTTCTTGAGCTTGCGGTTCTCAAAATCAGTACGGGGCGAGAGGTTTTCACTTCCCTCGACAATTTCCACAATGCAGGTGCCGCATTGACCGTAGCCCCCGCAATTCATCATCTTTCCCGAAAACGTGTACAAGTCGATGCGGTTTTCTAGAGCTTTGAGCCTCAAATTGGCTCCATCTGCTGCGATGACTTCCTGATTTTCCTTCACAAACTTGATATTGGCCATTACCGATTCCTTAACGCAGTTGACATGGAGCTCTCTAACCAAATATTAACTAATGTGTCGAACGTTTCATACCCGATGTCTCATCCTTTGCGATTAAAGGTCGATCGCCCCAACCCAACCCAAGCCAACCCAACCCAATCTCATAGCATTTGAGATTTGAGATTTGAAAATTGGGAATGACCGATCGGATATGGGTTTGGAGTTGACCTACAGTGGCATTTTTTGGGGCAAACTCCTATCAAGGAGCATCCGAGAGGTTATTACTGGGAAGATTGCTCACAGCCCGCTGGAGAGACGAAAGCCCCAGGTTGTAGGTGACAATTGCCGACAATCGGTTTCTCTCAGCCCTAGTCAAATCAGTTTCCGCCTGAATCACATCCGTCTGAGTACCCACGCCAGCTTGAAACCGCAGTCTCGCCAGACGCAGAGCTTCCCTCGACTGCAAAACCCCCGCCTCAGAAGTTTCGATGTTCTCAAAACTCGACTCCAAGCCAAAATACGCTTGTTCCACTTCCCGGCGCACTTGGTTGCGGAGTTGGTCAAATCGACTTTCGGCGATCGCAATATCAGCATCCCGCTGTTTGATCCTCGACCTCACCGCACCCCCATCAAAGATATTCCAAGTCAGATTCGCTTGCAGCGCATAGCCGCTTCCCCAGCCGCGAGTAGAAAACGGGTCTGGATTGTCAGAAGTTACCCCCTGGAAGTTGTAGGAACCGCTGACACTGACTTGAGGCAGTCCCCCCGCCCGAATCGATCGCCTTTGCTGCTTGCTGATATCCCTCTGTACCAACTGCTGTTCCAACTCAGGGCGATTCTTAATAGCCTGCACGATACTCTCTTCCAAAGACAGCCGCCAAGAGCCAGCTTGCTCCACCGGGTCAGCCGCCGTCAAGTTTGCCGACTGGCTGATATTCAAAAGCTCAGCCAGCCGGCGCTGGGCCACTCGCTGGTCGCGGCGGGCCACCGAGAGTTGCTGCTGTTCGTTAGCCAAATTTGCCTGAGCTTGCAACACCGCAAACCTGGTTCCTACCCCGGCCCGTTCCAAAGCTTCAGCATCCCGCAAACTTTGCTGGGCATTTCTCACAGAAGCTTGGCGGATAGCAACTTGTCCGTCGGAGTTTTGCAAATTGTAGTAAGCCTCAGCAGTGTCGAAGCGGAGTTGCTCGGCTTGGCGCTCCAAATCGAGTTCCCGAAAGCGCAACTGTTCCCTAGCCGCGCGGATGTTAGCATTGCGGCGGCCGAAAATGTCGAGGTCGTAGCTCAACTGCAAACTGTTGTTGAGACTGGTGCTGCCGAAATTGTCGAACTCGGGAGAATTCGCCGGCAGTTGTTGGTTGGCCGGCAAAGTCTCATTGCGGCGTAGCCGGGACTGCACCCCAATCTGTCCGCTGGCGCTGACTTGGCGGCTCGCGTTCATTTGAAAAGTCAAGTCTGGAAATAAAGCAGCTTGTTGTTCGCGCACGGCCGATCGACTTTGTTCGAGTTGTTTCTCGGCGATTTGCAAAGTTTGACTGTTGCGGCGGGCGAGGTCTATAGCCTGCTGCAAGGTAATTGACTCTGTTTGCTCGATCCTGACATCCTCGGGCTTTGTCGGAAACAGCAGCGGATTCGGGTTGGGTTCTAGGGAAGCCGGAGGGTTGGTTTCTAAAATGCCCTTCGGGGTGACTGGGGGGAAACTTTCGATGGGAGTGCCGCGGGGAGTTAGTGCTGGCAAATTGGGTGCCGGAACACTGTTTGGGCCGCTCGGAATTGGCTGCTGAGAGACTGTATTTGCGGGCGTTCCAGACTGCGCCTTCTGTGCAGACTGAGTTGCAGGGGAAGCCGGAGCAGCCTGTTGGGGCTTTGATGCTTGCTCGGGCTTGGTTGGCTCAGTTGCTGCGATATTTGCTTCCCCTTGCCGATCCGCCTCGGAGGTTGGGGGGTTAAGGGCGATCGATTCTTCGGGCTCTGATGCTGGTTCTGACGCTGTGTTTGAGGTCGATCGAATATTCGGGCCTAATTCGAGCTGATTTAAGCTGGCAGAGCTGTCGAGAGATTGAGCCGGGGGCTGGGCCGAAGCAGTTTGTGCGGCGTTGCTGAAAGTAATTGCAGCGCCCACTCCGACCACGACGATTTGACGAAAAACACGCATAATTTTTTAATTACTGCAATTCTAGAGACAATTTTAGAGCAAGATTGAGTTCTCAATTTTCGAGTCTGTAGCCGGGACTAAACATTTACAAGTCACAATTACCTACTCATCTTAAACTTTTGAATGCTTGATTCAAAATTTAGAATTGAACTTCAGCAGTTGCCAGACCGATCGCCCCTGAGATTAGTTCCTCTACTCCGCTCACCGGCAAAATCCGGGTTTTCAGCGAGCTAGCTAGCTGTTCTACGGTCATGTCATCGAGAAAACGAGGTTCACCCTGTTTTAGCATAACCGAAGGCAGCAAGATGCCATCTCCCAAGTCTCGCCCCTGCAAAGCTTCCAGCAAATCTTGCCCGGTGAGCAAACCCGTGACGGTGATAGTTTGTCCCCAGTAGCGGCTGGAGAGTGCGGCCATGTTGACCGACAAGCCGGGAATTTGGTTTAGTTGTTGTACGATCGGCCCAAAAGCCTTTTCAACAGCATTCCCCACCACCCAAACCAACTGGCGCGGCCCAATAACCGGCAGCGGTTGCAGCTTAGCAAAAGCCGCTTCAAACTGCCCAATAAACTGGCGGATAGAACCCACACCATTACCAATTTGGGGATAATCTTCATAATCAGCCGCCGACGGCAAATCCAAACCCGCGATTAAAAACCATTCATCAGCCAGCCAAATACAGCCAGATTTTGAATTCTTTTTCTTGGCTTTTACGCGGCCTTTCCCCTGACTCAAAACCCCTTGAATTTGATGCACTTGCGCGATAACTTCCCGCGCTTTTTCGGCAGTTACAGCAATCAATTCATCTTCTGCAGGGCGAAACCGAGTTAAACCCACCGGCACTACAGCCACCGATGCCACAGCCGGGATATTTCCGGTATGAAACTTTGCCAAATCTAACAAAGTGCGTTCCAAATGTTCGCCATCATTAATCCCCGGACAAACCACAACTTGAGCGTGAATTTGCAAGCGGCGCTCTTGAAACCATTTAATTTGCTCTAAAATTTTCCCCGCCCTGAAATTTTTCAGCAACCGAATTCGCACGTCCGGTTCAGTAGCGTGCACAGAGACGTAGAGAGGAGAAAGCCGCATTTGTTCGATTCGTTTCCACTCTTTTTCAGTCAGATTGGTGAGAGTGAGATAGCTGCCGTAAAGAAAACTAAGTCGGTAGTCATCATCTTTGAGATAGAGAGTTTCCCGCTTTCCCGGAGGTTGCTGGTCGATAAAGCAAAAAGGGCAGCGATTGTTGCACTGAATTAGTCCGTCGAAGAGGGCAGTTTCAAATTCAACGCCCAAGTCTTCGTCATACTCTTTTTCTATTTCTAATTTGTGAGTTTTGCCCTTAGCATCTAAAACTTCTAGTTCCAGAAATTCGTCGGCGCACAGAAATTGATAGTCGATTAAATCGCGGGGTTTTTGGCCGTTGACAGCGACGATGGAATCTCCAGCATCAAATCCCATTTCTGCTGCGATGCTGTCGGGAATAACTTTGGTAATTCTGGCGGGTTTGGTTGAGGATTCGCTCATAAGTTCGCGCTTGCATTTTCAAGTTTGATAAATTGCTATTCAAAAATTAATTTTCTATTTTAATCAAGTCTCAACTCATATCATAATTTATACCATTTGTCAAGCAGGATGCCTAGTAAAAAATATGTGTTTGTGAAGTGCGATCGACCCACAATCCACAAGCTTTCAAATGATTTATTGTATTTATTAAGTCACATTAAATCTGTATCATTAATTGAATTATGACAATTTTATGGCAGTTAGCGTAAAGGTAAAAATCGCACTTGTCCTTCCCATTCTCCTTCCAGACTGCACTCAGAAATCAGCAAAATTTCCTCAATCGCCAAACCCACTGCAACACGGCGGCTGACTTCAAATAACCCTGGCATCGCCAAACCAGCTTCGATTCTATCGTAGGCAAAGTTTGTCATGGTTGCTACATCATGAGTTAGTACAACCCGCCCTTGCAGCGCAGCCCATTCTAAGACTGTTGGATCGTCTGCTTCTCTGAGTCCTATATCTTGAACGCGGACAATCTCAACATCGGGATTCCGCCGCAAAACACCCCGAACAATTTGATTGTTAAAGTTTTCATCAGCCAATAATCGCAGCATATAAAACTACCCTTTTTGGTTGCGTCTTGCTAATAAGCGATCGCGTATTCCAACTGGGTTAAAACGCTTTTCTGCTTCCTGCTGAACTTCTGCGGCAAGACGTTGACGTTCCATCAGATAAGCATCAACTTCGGATTGGTGTCGCAAGTAGTAGCCGATCGCAAAATAAATATCCGAAAGTTCAAGAGACGGGTACTGTTCCCGGATTTCTTCTGCTGTGGCTCCTTCTAGAAAAGCTGTAAGGACTGTATCTAAGGTGACTCTGGTTGTGCTAATGCGGATGACACCGTTTGCATCAGCCACAAGCGGAATTGGTTCAGCCGTAGGAACGAGTAGCATTTTGAGATTGAGGGCGGTGTGAATTTTCTATCTTCAGCATAGCCGATCGACACTCCCGGCTCTAATATATTTTTTCTGCACATCCTCCTGCAATCTGCACCTGAAAAGTTATTCCCGATCGCATTGGCTGCCATCCGAGTTGCACCGCTTGCCGTATCCATTGTGCTACATCAGAGGGTCTTACTGGCATAAATGTACAGTTAGTTGTTGGATTCCAACCTTGAGAATGAGCTCTATCGGTGATAATAACTAACACCGATCCCGATCTATCAGCGTGTTCGACAGCAACATGAAGATTTCCCGATTCTGCTTGCATATTAGCAGCTTGTCTTCGGATTAGCCAGACGAAAGGTTCCCCATCTACAATAATTTTTCTTGTTCCTTTTTTCGGTATTGACATAGTTTGCTTCCAGCCAGTTTACTCATGGGATTATAACGAAAAGACTAAAGCATCTGATTCTTCAGAAGTTGTGCTAAACCCTCCTAAAGTTGAGAAAGGGGTAATGTTTGTCCAGTCATGGCTTGCTGCCAAGATTGGCGAAAGCTGAGGCGTGAAAAATCTGTATCTTCCTCTGTTATTGCAGCTTGAGTTTCCAGAGAATGGGTGCGTTGGATAATACCGGATAGTGTTTTAAGTAGTTCAAGTTGTTCTGTCAATGACAGTGACTGAGCAAGATCGATCGCTTGTTGAAGTTGTGAATTCATAGTAAATCCTCCTGGTTTTATTTTACATTAGTTACCCACGATCGCATACCACAAACTCACCATCAGGCACAAACTCGCTAAATGCTGAGGAATCAAAGATTTAATCGATCGCTTAGCAATTTTTTGAGTCACAAATATCGTCACCAACAATGAGACAATCAAAGTAAAACCTTGCAAAAAGCTAATCACCGCTGGATCTCCTACAAAACTAGGCAAATCATCTCTAATTTGTCCGAAAGTGGCAAAAGTTACCGGAATCAATCGCCCGCCTTCCTGCAAACCCAATCGCCAATAGTGAGCTAAACTACCGCCCCAGACTAGGGGTAGATATCCATAGGCAAGAAAGACAAATGAGAGAGGTTTATAGGTTGTAAATGGGATAGTTTTTGCTTGTCCCAATCGGTAAATTGCCTGCATGACGGCATAAGCTACTAACGGAATCAGCGGCGGGATAATTAACACCGCAAGCGACATTCCTAAGTGAGGTAAAAATTGCTCTAAATTGATGCCCAACCCCAACAAACTATCGATTTCCGGTAAGCGATGGAGATAGATACCGCCTAATAATAGAAATAACAAGGCAACTTCATAACTGTGAGGAACATGGGTTGTCCATAATTCGATTCCCGGAGGGCGCACATTTAATTCTACCGATCGATGGGGACAAGCTTTTAAGCAAGTCATGCACAAGACGCAATCTTTATTATCAGTTAATTGGGCCGGATGGGAATAAATTGGACATCCATTAGTGGTTAATCCTTCCCCCAAGCCCGGGCCGCCTTTATAGCATTGGTAGGTGGTGCATTCCGCCGCGCAGGTTCCTTGTTGGGCGCGCAATTCGATGATTGAAAGTTTAGCAAATAATCCATTCATCCCTCCGATGGGGCATAAATATCGACACCAAAGCCGCCTTTCAAAAATCAGCGAAAAAATTACCGCGCCCGCCGTAATTAGCAATAACAAACAACTGGATAAATAGGCAGTGTTTTCTAAATTCCACAACTCTTCCCAGAGAAAGATTAGGGTAAATAGTCCGAATAGAAACCAACCACCCCATTTTTCAGCTAATTGGCGCGGCCATTTTTTGAGAGTTCGCGGGAAAAATTTTAGCGATAGTTTTTGGACGATTTCTCCATAAATCATAAATGGGCAAAAGGCACACCACAATCGCCCGACTAGGGGGAATAATAATAACATCAACGGCCACCACCAGGCCCAGAAAATGTTCAGAGCAAAATTATGCTCCCTATCTTGGGGGGCAACAAATAGAATAATTACTACTAATGCAAATACCCAACTTGTAAACCAATAATTTACGCGATCGGGATACCAATCACTCCGCAAAAATTGCCTAAATTTAGGATAGATATTTAATAAATTCAGGCGAAATCTTTGTTTTTTTGCCGCTTGGGCCCAAAATACTTCTTCGGTTAGTACCTGACTTCCCTGGGCTTGAACTAAAGCGCGATCGACCATTCCCTGCAATTCCTGCAAATTACCGGGGAAATCGTAGGCTTGCAAGCGGCGAATTGCTTCTGGTGTGACTTGGGGCTTGACTAATTTCTTTTTGCGACCAATGATATTGAGATAATAGTTGACTTGTGCTTCTAAATCTGTTTTTCGCACCCGCAAGGATGGGACTTTAATCTTGTGTTGTGTCAGCTTATCTAGCTTGGGCTGCACAATTTCTGAGATTAAAATAATGCGGGCATTAGTAGAACGCGGTGGCGGTGGTATTTGTCCTTCTTTGACTACTAATGTATAGGTTCCTTCGGTTAATAGTTGCTGAATTTGGGGGCATAATTGAGCTGGTAATTCTTGCACGTCATTGAAAATTAACGTCCCTTCGCCCAACCATTCCAACAATCCTGGTTTGCCGCCCAAACGCCCGAATAATTCTGCTCCATTAGCCTGCAGCAAGGCACTTTTGATCTGAATAACTGGCTCGTTGCGGCGGTGGGAACCGAAATGAATTAAAGCTGCTAAATTATCTTTTTCTAAACCCGGTTCGCCAGAGATTAATACCGATCGATTGTCACTCGATGCTGTGCGAATTTGTTGGCGCAATTTCACTGCATAACGGCTATTTCCAATTACTCCGCGTTTCGCCCTTGGTACTAGATAGCTGCGGAGGGCGTTTTGACGCTCTCTTTCGTAGGCGATTTCTGATTCTAGCTGCTCTAATTTCGCGGCCAAGCGTTGAGCGTAGGCTTCGGTGATGCGTGGATATCTTTCTAGCAAACTGCGCCAGCGCGAGGCACTAATTACCCAAAATTGACATTCTGTACGGGCAATAATTCGACTATCTGCCGGTTGCGATCGTTGGAGGGCGGATAAATTGACGATCGCCCCCGGTAACAAACTACTCCCCCACATTAAACCGGGTTGTTTGCGCCGGTAGCGATCGGCTTGTCCTCTTTCTAGGATGTAGAGATTGGTGACGGGCGTATCTTCGATTACCACTCGAAATCCCGGGGGAAAAGTTGCCATTTCCATTTCCAGCGCGATCGCCTGTAAAATCTCGCGGGATAATATGCCTAATTCGGTGTTGGATTCGAGCCAGTTAACTAATTTTTCGGTAGACATCGCTTAGCCTCGGCGAAAATAGAATCGTAGTATGGATAATAAATTTGATTCTGGTCAGAAACCTGGAAATAATTATATTGTTTTTTGATATTGTTTGTTAAATTCCTTGAATGTATCGGTGAGAGGGGAGGAGGACACTCTTCGCTTTTCGCTTTTAGACCTCGATCTAATGATTAGACTTGTTGGAATTTAACAGAGAAAATCGCTGAAAAGTTTGTCACCATTAAGTTTCAGGCACTTCGAGACAATAACCGCTAAAAGGCTTGCTAGGCTTTTGACTTCAGAGTTTTTTGAATTTATAACCCAACCAGTCTATTTGTTCTGGTAGACTGAAGGCATTGATTGGGCTAAGTTGACTTATGACCATTGCGATCGACCAACCAATACAACAGAAGCCACTCAGCTTTGACGAGTTTCTCGATCGTTATGGTGGCGATAACCGCTATGAACTGATCGATGGAGAGGTGTTTGATTTGGAACCCACAGGCCCGCATGAAGAAGTTGCAGCCTTCATTACCACAAAAATCTGTGTTCAGATCGACGGAATAGGTTTGCCTTGGTTTGTCCTTCAGCGGGGACTATTGCGCCCTTCTAATAGTAGTATGACAGCATTTCGACCTGACATTGCAGTTGTCAATCGAGAGGAACTTCCCAAAGAACTGCTTTGGTCTGAACAGTCGATCCTGACTTTAGGTAGTTCGATTAAATTTGTGGCTGAAGTTGTGAGTAGCAACTGGCAAAACGATTATGCCCGTAAGGTTGAAGACTATGCGGCTTTAGGCATCCCCGAATATTGGATTGCAGACTACGCAGGATTGGGGGGTACTCGACACATAGGGAAACCCAAACAGCCTACCCTCTCGATCTGTACTCTAGTGGATGGAGAGTATGAAATTCAGAAGCTTCGAGGCAATCAGGCGATCGTTTCTCCAACTTTTCCAGGGTTGAAACTGACGGCGGAAAAAGTATTGAGGGCTGGTGGGTGATCGCCTGTAAAATCTCGCGGGATAATATGCCTAATTCGGTGTTTGATTCGAGCCAGTTAACTAATTTTTCGGTAGACATCGCTTAGCCTCGGCGAAAATAGAATTGTGCAGCTTGGTGTAGGAGAAATTATTTAATTTTAATTGATTTTTGCCACCAGTAGGAGCATCTCAGTTTTGCATTTATAGTGCGATCGTCCCCGCTCGCATATTGTACCACTCGCGAGCGGGGACGCTCTCACTACAAAAAAAATCTTTTTGCCAAACTGAGATGCTCCCTTTACTTGTTAACTATCACTTTGCTTTTTCCCCCACAATCACAGCGATGGGAACCGCATAATGAATTGCATCGCCTCGCAAATGTGCGCCAATTCCCAGACTGTCAACACCAATATCATCTCTAAAAATTTGTCGCAGCTTATCGTCATCGCCGGGGTTTGGGAAAGAAGCAGCTAACTGCTGTTCTAGCTCTAATTCTACCTTATAAAATGCCAACTTAACATTTTGAATATTGGCATCCGCGACTAATTTAGGCAACTCTTCCAGAGTCAAGGCGCGAGTATGAGATGGATCGCGCAGCTTTTCAATATAGTTGTAAGCATCAACTTTTTCCGGTGGCATTGCCACGTCAGCAATCAAAATGCGATCGCCCGCCCGACACACCCGAACCATCTCCGACAGCACAACATCCGGCCGTAAAAAATGATGAAAAGCGTAACGACTCAGCACAATGGAAAAACTATCATCGGGAAACGGTAACGTCTCGATATCGCCTTGCAACCACGAGAGATTAGTCAAATTTTTTTGCTCGGTCAAAATCTGGGCTTGTTCTAGCATTGCTGGTGTTAAATCGATGCCAGTAACGTGATGGGAAACTGCCGCAAAAGCACAAGCAACAATACCGGGGCCGCAAGCAACATCTAGAACTGTATCCTTGTCAGATACGTTGGCCATTTTTATCAATAAATCCAGAGATTCTTGATTTGTATGGCCGTATAAGTTGGAGAATGGCACAGCCTGACGGGTGAATTGGTCGATGATGGATTTTTGATGTGCGCTCATAGTTTAATTCTGTCCTTGTTTGCTGCTATTTTGTAGGGCAGGAGCGGCTAAAATCGCTCCTGCTAAGCTTATTTCACCTATTAACTATTTCTCAATGCTCCACCTGCAAGCGCGGTCAAGATAGCCACGCCAAAGGCCAGCCGATACCACACAAATACCCACGTATTCTGAGTTTGCAGGAACTTCATCAGCCACGCGATAGACAAATAGGAAAACACAAAGGCCGAAATCGTTCCCACTATCAAAGCCACAAGTCCAGCACTGTCGATTCCTGAACTCAAAGCACCCTTCAATTCCACTAATCCAGCCAGAGTAATTGCCGGAATTCCTAATAGAAAAGAAAACCGCGCGGCGGCGGCCCTTTCCAGTCCCATAAACAATCCTGCTGTTAGGGTAGAACCCGATCGCGAACACCCCGGAATCAATGCCATTGCTTGACCTAACCCCATCAAAATCCCATCTTGGACGGTTAATTTTTCATAAGTGCGATCGCGCGTGCCAATTTTTTCGGCTATTGCTAACAGCAGCGACATGAAAATCGAAGCAATGGCGATGCTTGCCAAACTCCTCAGCGGCGATTTGTCAAAATTTGGAACAAATATCTTGATTAGCAGCCCAAAAAAGACTATAGGTATTGTTCCCAAAGCAATCCCCAATGCCATTTTAAACTCTTGCGATTTGTAGTCGCGCTGCACCACAGCGTTGACTGCACCCAGAGTTATATTTGTCAAGTCTTTCCAGAAATACCAAAGCACGGCGACAATGCTGCCTAACTGAATCACAGCAGTATAAACAACCCCCGGATCGCCCCATCCCAGGGCGATCGGCACTACCTTCAAATGAGCGCTGCTACTAATTGGTAAAAACTCCGTTAATCCCTGTACAATTCCTAAAACAATCGTCTGCACCAAATTGAGTGGAGCGGGCCCGCCAACATCAGCAGCGGGCGTTTGGGCGAGGAATGCGTCAAGCAAAGCTATCATTAGTTGTCTGTTTCTAGTTATCAGTTGAATTGGACATTTTGCACTATTTTCAGAAGCTAGAAGTCAAGCCCACAACAAATAATTTTTCTTGTGGTGCGGAAACTTCCAGCCCTCCGCTGAAAAGCCCAAATAGCGATATTTTGTCAGTTGAATCGCCTTGTCTGTAGGGTAGCATCTCAGTTTTGAATTTGTTGTTTTGTCGCCCCCTAGGGAGAATATACGATACTCGATCGGGGGGATGGTACTATAACAACATACTTTTTGCATTAATTGAGATCCGGGCGGTCGATCGCAACAACAAGCAAATTATCATAGTCTATTCCCAACTACTTTAACCTACTCAGGAACATTTGCATACATTTGCTGATAAACTTAAAAAAGTTTTTGTTTTTGATGAAGCCAGCTTACAGCAACTGCCAACAACCTATGATATTTTCTGCATCCAAAAAATTAACTGTTAATGCTGATTCTGGCATCCGCTTGCTGCGGCGAATCTTGTCAGCCAGTATTTTAACAGTGGCGATCGCCTTTAACTTGATACTGTTCGCCGGCACACCGCCAGCCTTCGCAAGTCTCACGGACGATCGCTTCGACGGCACTATCTATGCCCTCTACGCCGGCAACGGTTCCCTAGTTCCTCCTAAAGTCAAGCTTACAGATTCTTTCAAACGCAACAAACCGGCATTGTTAGTGTTTTACACAGACGACAGCAGCGACAGCAAGCAATACGCGATCGTCGTTTCTCAACTCCAGGAATTTTACGGCCGCGAGGCAGATTTTATGCCGATAAGCGTTGACTCTTTGTCTCCGCAACCGTCACCAGAACTCACCGAACCCGGTCATTATTACGAAGGTTTTGTACCTCAAACCGTCATTTTAGACCAATCTGGAAAAGTAGTTTTTAACGAGAAAGGACAAATACCGTTTGAACAAGTAGACGATGCCTTTCGGAAAGTATTCGACTTGCTGCCCCGAGAAAAATCCCTCCCGTTGAAACGCCGTGTAGTGAACGAACTCAACGTCGAATTGTCGAAGTAATATCTAATTGCCGACTGCTAATTGTTGCTGCAATTTTAAATGATTCCAGAAAGATATTTTTCGGTGTCATACTGGTGTAAGGTGCGCTGCATCGCAGCCAGAAAAACCGGGTTAATTTATTCTCCTTAAAGCTATAGCCAGGCCGGGTTTTACTGAACCAAAATCTTATAGTGAAAGTCGTCGGGAGCATCGGGTGTTTTGCGTGTAATTATAGTGCTGTCCCCGCTCGCGAGGATATACTTGCGATCGGGCTACTCGCACTATAATAAAAAAATGCTTTGTACAAAAATGAGATGCTCCCAAGTCGTCGGCGGCTGACTATAAATCAGTATTTTAGTCGGCGACTGACCACTTTCGCTTGCAGACAGGAAATTTATTCCCTGGCGGGTTTAGTAAGAATTAATTAGCCCTGCCTAGAGAAAGTTTGGCTGAGAGCATCTGGTGTTTTGCATTGATATATAATAGTGCGAGCGTCCTCGCTCGCTTATTGTACTCGCTTATTGCAATGCAGGAGATGCTCCCGTCTTCCCCGTCTCAAACGCTTGGTTTAAAGTTTCTTTTTCCGCTGGTAATTTTGCAGTAAAGTTACGCTTTTATTATAATAAAAAAGCTGGCTGGCGGTGATGGTGACTCTCGGCTGGGGTTTGGTAACTGTGGTGACAATATTATATTAATGAAAAGTTAGGAGCTGTTAAAAAACAAGTAGAAGTGAATTTAAAAAAAGAAGCGTAAGCTAAGAATCCAATGTGATTAAACGCTGTGCAATTCTGGTGGCTGTATCCTAAAGAATAAGTTGTGGAGATGGTGTTATGGCAAAGATTTTGACGATCGCGGATGCTGCGACTTTTGAAGTCGTGCAAGAGTTACTGGAGAGGGAGGGACATCAAGTGAGAGTCGCCCTCGACGGTAAGGATGGTTTAGATTTGGCGAGGGAATTCTCCCCGGATGCGATCGTTTGCGACGGGAATTCGCCTCAAATCAACTGGTTGGAGATGTGCCGGTTGGTGAAAGCCGAGCGAGAATTGGCGGCTACTTATTTTGTGCTGCTGACAACACCACAGCAATTTGCAGAAGTTCAAGAATTGGAGGGGCTGATTGACGATTTCCTGTTTAAACCGATAGTTAAGCAGGAATTGTTGGGGCGGGTACGCGCGGGGAAGCGAGCGCGGGATTTGAGGCTGGAGTTGGATTGCACTCAGCAAAAATTGCAACTGTCTGGCGAGCGAATGCTGCAAACTGAAAAAATGTCTAGTTTAGGGGAATTGGTATCTGGTATCGCCCACGATATTAACAACCCCATTACTTTTATTTACAGCAATCTCACTCACGTCCAAACTTACGCTACCGATTTAATAGAACTGCTGCGATTGTATCAAAAATACCTAGTCAATCCCGACTCGGAGATTCTGCAAAAACAGCAAGATATGGATGTAGAATTTGTACTCGACGATTTATTAAAAATTGTGAGTTCCATGCGAACCGGGAGCGATCGCATCCGGCAAATTATCTTATCGGTACAGGATTTTTCCCGCAGTGATCGCTCTGGCTGGCAGTTATTTGATATTTCCGACGGTTTAGAAAACACTCTGTTATTGTTGCAGCACCGCTTACCGGCCCGCGAGGGGAGGCGGGATATCAAGGTGATAAAGCAATACGGAAATCTGCCGCAAATTGAGTGTTACGCAGGTCAGCTCAATCACGCTTTTCTGAATATTATCAATTACACGATCGATACTTTAGAAGAGTCTAGTCAAGAGCTGGGGGAGTCGGAATCGGTCAAATTTAAGCCGATGATTGTGATTGGCACTAAGGTGATAGATACTCAGCGGATTGCTATTGAAATTGCTGATAACGACATGGCAACTAGCCCAAATATTGCCGCGCAAATTTCTGATTCATTTTTGATAACAAAACCTATAGAAGACAGCAGCATATTGGGACTTGCTGCCAGCTATCGGATAATTGTAGAGCAGCATAAAGGAGAGTTGAAGTATGTTTTTGAACCTGGGAAAGGTACTAAATTTACGATAGAGATTCCGCTCAGGCACACTTAATTAATAGTTGCTGTCTCAAATTGGGTAACTGGGGAATTATGCTCTCAAAGCTGTCTCGTTCGCGAGTATAATCATCTCCGGTTGGTCGATCGCAATTAATAAGGTTCGTAGTGCGGACTTTAGTCCGTACTAAGTCCCACAGGTTATGGGTTAGACTGGGAAATCCACAAAATACTTTAATCTTAAATACTTTCATAATGTAAAATTATGTATAGTAAATGAGCGAAGTTATAAAAAATAGACGATAGCTGATATTTAAGAGATTTAAAACCTTCGCAAAAATAAGTTTAAATCAGGTAATAAAATGGTAGTAGCAGCACCTTTTCAATCCGGCAATCAGTCGATTTTTCAAGCTCGTTACGACAACTTTATCGGCGGTAAGTGGGTAGCGGCGATGAAAGGAAAATACTCGGAAAACCTTTCTCCAATTACAGGAAAATCAATTTGTCAAATCCCCCGATCGAGCGCCGAGGATGTAGAATTGGCACTGGATGCCGCCCACAGCGCAAAAGACAAGTGGGGTAAGACTTCCCCAGCAGACAGGGCGCGGGTGTTGCACAAAATAGCCGATCGCATGGAAGAAAACCTCGATCGCCTCGCCATCGCCGAAACCTGGGACAACGGTAAACCAATTCGCGAAACCCGCCTAGCAGACATCCCGCTGGCGATCGACCATTTCCGCTACTTCGCAAGCTGCATCCGAACTCAAGAAGGGTCGATCGGCGAACTCGACGGAACCACCGTCGCCTACCACTTCCACGAACCCCTAGGCGTCATCGGACAAATCATCCCCTGAAACTTCCCCATCCTAATGGCCGCCTGGAAACTCGCCCCAGCCCTCGCCGCCGGCAACTGCGTAGTCCTCAAACCAGCCGGGCCCACCCCCGCCTCAATCTTGGTACTGATGGAAATCATCGCCGACTTAGTACCGGATGGCACAATCAACGTCGTCAACGGGCCCGGTGCCGAAATCGGCAAAACCCTCGCCACCAGCCCCCGGATTGCCAAAGTAGCCTTCACCGGCGAAACAACTACGGGCCGGCTGATTATGCAGTACGCTTCCCAAAACGTGATCCCCGTAACACTAGAATTAGGCGGCAAATCCCCCAACATTTTCTTTGAAGATGTCTGCGCCCAAGACGACGAATTCCTCGACAAAGCAGTCGAAGGATTTGTGATGTTTGCTTTCAACCAAGGCGAAGTTTGCACCTGTCCTTCGCGGGCGTTAATTCAGGAGTCAATATACGATCGATTCATGGAAAGGGCGATCGATCGCATCCGCCAAATCAAACAAGACAACCCCTTAGATCCGACAACCGCCCTAGGCGCGCAAGTCTCCACCAACCAGATGGAAAAAATCGCCGAATACGTCAAAATCGGACACGCCGAAGGCGCAGAATGTCTGATAGGTGGCGAAAGAAACATCCTATCCGGCGACTTGCAATAAGGCTATTACTTCCAGCCGACAGTCTTCAAAGGAAACAACAAAATGCGAATTTTCCAAGAAGAAATCTTCGGCCCAGTATTAGCAGTCACCACCTTCAAAGACGAAGCCGAAGCATTGGAAATTGCCAACGATACTCTCTACGGTTTAGGTGCAGGAGTTTGGACTCGCGACATCAACACCGCCTACCGCATGGGCCGCGCCGTTCAAGCAGGCCGCGTGTGGACAAACTGCTATCATTTGTATCCCGCCCACGCAGCCTTCGGCAGCTACAAATCATCTGGAATCGGCCGCGAAAATCACAAAATGATGTTGGATCATTACCAACAAACTAAGAATTTGTTAGTCAGCTACAGCCCGAAAGCTTTAGGTTTTTTCTAAAGTTTTAGTCATTGGGAAGGAAAAAGGAAGAAGAACAAACTTCAATGATTCGTCAACTCCTTCTTTCTCTCTTTCCTCTCCTTCTCTGCGCCCTCTGCGGTTAATAAAAAAAAATCTCATTCACAAACAAAATAAAACTGCCATAAAAACCGGATAAAATGGAAACCATCCCAAAAGTCACCGCAACAGAAGCCGCTTTAAAATTAATCAACTATCTCAAAACTCAACACGGAGAATTGATGTTTCACCAATCCGGCGGCTGCTGCGACGGTAGTTCGCCCATGTGCTTTCCCGATGGGGAATTGATAATCGGTGATGGTGACGTATTGCTGGGCGAAATAGGCGGTTGTCCTTTTTATATTGCAGCGCAGCAATACAAATATTGGAAACACACGCAGTTAATTATAGACGTAGCATCCGGGCCCGGAGGCAGCGATTTTTCCCTGGAAGGGCCGGATGGAGAGCGTTTTATTACTCGTTCTCGCTTGTTTGTTAATGCTGATTGACTTTGTTTAGTTTGATTTTTGCACTATAGCAATTTTATTTGCAATGAACCGCAGAGGGCGCAGAGAGCGCAGAGAAAGAGGAAAGAGAGAAATAATATTTCTATTGAGAAGTTGGGCGTTTTTTGCTGTGTTTAATTTGTTTAGGGCAAACGTATTTCTTCAATAAAGGAGATACCATCAAAAATGCCATTTTTAAAGGCTTGAGTGCTGCGAACTCGCTGATTTTCGCTGAGTAATGTCATTGTTTCAACGAAGGTTATCAGTTCGTTATCTTGGGTTTTAGTTGCCCGAAAGCAAACGGTTTCTTGGCCCGCATCCCACGCAATTGCTGCAAAATCAGAATAACTGCTAGAAGACAGTTTCAAAATCAGATTTTCAAACTCTCCTTGAAAATTAAGCTGGAGGCGAGAACCGTCTGAGTATTGGTAATTATTAATTTGTCGGTAGTGACTTCCTTCAATCGTTACGGTAAAATTTCCGAAGAAGCTGCGAGAAAAATGTCCGCGAGTATCGGTTTTAATGTACTCGCCTTGCCAAGTGCCAATGTGACGTGTGAAAATTTCCGGTACTTTTTCTAAATCAGGAGGGTAAGATATATTTTCTGACATCGGGATTGCTCCTATTTGCTATTTCTAGCGGCGACCTATTTTTAGACTCATTTCACGGCTAGTACGTTGATATTCGTGGACAATCGGTAATCTTTCGGTTTGGAATTTTTCGAGCGTTTCGGGAATATTCGCACTCTCTGCGAGATGTTTGGTTAAATACAAACCATCTTCCCAACCAGAAGTCATTCCTCTAGCGCGTGTGGAACTTTTGGCGTGGGCCGCATCTCCTATTAAGATAACACGACCATCATAGATTTTTGGTAGGGGGTCAATGTCATAGGAAAAACGACAGACAATATTTTCGACTGGGGTTGATTCAATCAGTTTTCGCGCGTCGTCTGGGAGTTTTGCTAGTTCTTCGGGAGGAATGGTAATATTATTAGGTTGCAGCTTCCCCATTTCGGATTCTGTGCGCTCTTTTTCAATAAAGAAACCCCAATGAGTGCGACCTCCACCAATGTGAAAGAAGTTGGCATAAATTCCCCTACCGCGTACATACACAAAAAAGTTTCCTTCGGGACAGAAGCTATTATCTTCGACTATTCCTCGCCAAACGATATCGCCTAAATAGAATAGTTCTACGTTGGGAACTATAAATTGACGAACTTTTGAGACGATTCCATCGGCACCAATTAACAGGTCGCCTTCCCATTTAGTGCCGTCTTTAAAGTGGGCGATCGCACTGTGCTCGGTTTGGGCGATCGATGCTAATTCCGCATTAAAATGAATAGTGTCAGGCGGTAACTCGTCGAGGAGTGCTTCTAGAATAGCTTTGCGGTGTACCAGCATTCCTGGGAGTTCATTTTCTTCGTAGGTGACGGGTTCGGAATTGATGACACCGCCCCGCAGGTTGCGAAACTCGAATACTTTGACTCGATCGCCTGAGTTAATAATTTTCTGGCTAATTTGAGGGTTTCCTTGATGCAGCGCTTCCATACCTGCTTGTACGATCAGGATACCGCAGCCATCGGTGCGCGGATGGGGTGCTTTTTCAAACAAATCAACCTGAAACCCTTGTTGAATCAGCAGAATTGCCAGATAAGCTCCTGATGTTCCTGCGCCGATAATACCTATCCTACTCTGGGACGAAACCATTTGTGCTTCTCCTGATTTAAGATTGCCGATCGCTTCTCCACCATTATTGTAGTTAAGGAAAATCCAATTTGGTCGATCGCCCCTTTGCCGATCGAGCTTTTGCTGATAGCGACAGGTTTCAAGCTGCCGCTAAATTGAGTATCTGGGCCGATGCAGGATTAATTATTAATTGCTGACTTCAAAATTTTCGCCTTCAAAACTTAAGCATACTTTAAGCTTCAGTATTTTTAATTAAAGCCAATTCAATTTTTTCATCAGGCTTTTGAGTGACTTTTGCATCCAAACCCGGGCCAAAGAATTTAGCTATTTTTTCTTGCTTTTCTTCCCAAACTTCGATCGGTATCAGCGGCGAATAAAACTCTAGAATTAACCCGTAAGCACCATCCACATCTACTTCCCGCAACCCTTGGAGGACAGGCCGTTCCTCGTCTGTCGGGGCCAGCCCCAAGCGCTCCAGAGCATCATCTAAGTGCGCGGGTTGGCCGTAGCGAAATCGGGTGATATCTTTGCGGACTTGGTTTTGAGTCTCCGTGGCTTGACTTTCTCGCAGAAGGAGAACTTCGCCAGAGGTGGGTTCGGTGAACTCGGCTGGTTCGAGTTCGGCTGCTTTCAGCGCCAATCCTCCCAACAACAGCGGAATTCCATAAAAAAAGCCGGCTAGATTTAGGGTAGGTTTGTCGGTGAAGTAGGCATAGAACCCGACTACTGCTAGGATACCGCCCACAACTAAGGCTAGGCTTGCTAAAGAAGTTTTACGTAACATATTCGTGAGGTAAGTAGTCCGACAGAAACAAGATACTTTAATTATTATCGGGCAAAAAGTATGGAAAAAATTTAGTTTTTTTGCCAAAACACCTGCGAAAACTGCTAGCGTCAATAAGGGCGGGAGGGCTGTGCACGCACAATCTTGTCTCTCGTCGCCAAAACTTATCCCGCTTTCCCCAGCGGCCTTGCGACTGGTAAATATCCGTGTAAATTGTGTGGCGCGGGTTCCAGAAGGCAATCGAGATCGGCAGTATCATTAAAGTATAGAGATTTGAACTCGCGATCGACCATCTTGCCCTTTCAACCAATTTTCGGACATGATCAAAGACGAAGACAGAAAAACTGCGGTAACAAACAAGTCGGTTCTAGAGCAGATTAACTCGCTCAAACGCGAAGATGAAAGGCTTTATAATATCTTAGCGATCGATGTCTGGGCCCTAGCCAAGACGATGGACGAATATCAACCGGGATTTTGGTCGGCTTTTATGAAAAATCGCGAGAAAGCTCTGAAGCGATTTTTAACTGAAGTGATGAAAAATAAACCCGCAGATTCTAAACGTCCGCCTTTTCTGCGTTGAAGTTTAGCTAATTTTTTGAGGTACAATCAAAATATAACACAGATTCAAAAACCCCGATCGCGTTCGTCACTTACAATATAAAAAACAGTGAAGGACGAACTCAGAAATCTATGTCGGCGAATTAAAAATTCTCGTCTGTTCGCAGGGGGAATGTCAAATATTTTTGTTAATAGTAGCAAAGGCGAAAAACAATGGATGCACAGACAATTAAAGAGCGCGTAGCAGAAATCGAAATCAAGCGGGAATCTCTCGTGCGGCTGTTAGACCGATCGGACTTGGGAGCTCTGAGAATCGATGTCAGTCAGGCGATCGAGGAAATTGACGATTTGTTAGAAGAATTTAAGCGTACTTTTAACAGTTAAGCAGTCAATAGTCATTAGTCATTAGTCATTAGTCATTAGTTGTTAGTTGTTGGTTGTTAGTTGTTAGTTGTTAGTCAACAGTCAACAGTCATCAGTCATTAGTCATTAGTTGTTAGCTAAGCGGCAGCGCATTTAATTTTTATAGTTATGTTAGTAAAAATTTTGTGGCCCCCAGAACCCGCCATGACATTGAAAATTAAATGCACAATAGCTTAGGTAACAAGAACAGACAACTGCTAACTGCAAATTTTACTAACAACTAACAACTAACAACTAACAACTAACAACTAACCACTAACCACTAACAACTAACCACTAACAACTAACCACTAACAACTAACCACTAACAACTAATTCATCGCCATATCCATCAAAATCTGTTGGGAACTAACCTCCGGGTTATTAGCAGGCGGCCGCCGCTGAGAATAGTGTCCCCCAGGCTGCAAATCCCAGGCTTGACGGTTATCCGCCAACATCACACCCAAAATTTCTTGTAACTCCATCACTATAGTCGGATCTTCCACTTGGACGATCGCCTCAACCCGTCTTGTAAGATTGCGCTGCATCCAGTCAGCAGAACCAATATACACCTCTTCGTCGCCACCGTTGAAAAAATAAAACATCCGCGAATGCTCTAAAAAGCGGCCGATAATACTGATAACCTTGATATTTTCGCTAACACCCTCAACGCCCGGACGCAAACAGCAAATCCCCCGCACAATCAAATCAATTTTAACTCCCGCTTGCGAAGCTTCGTACAAAGCAACAATGATTTGAGGGTCAACTAAAGCATTCATTTTAGCAACAATCCGGCCGCAGCTACCCATGCCGCTATCACCATTCGACCGACAGAATTCTGCCTCGCGGCGGATTAATGCTAAAAATCGATCGCGCATATTGACCGGCGCAACCAACAATTTTCGATAAGATATCTGCCGCGAATAACCGGTTAAATAATTAAACAAGTCCGTCAAATCCGCACCCAAATCTTCGCGACAACTCAACAAACCCACATCAGTATACAGTCCAGCCGTTTTCGGGTTGTAATTTCCCGTGCCGATGTGGACGTAGCGACGAATAAATCCGTCCTCGCGGCGCACTACCATCACAATCTTGGTGTGGGTTTTTAGTCCCACCAAACCGTAAACAACGTGCACTCCAGCTTGTTCTAACTTGCGAGCCCAATTAATATTATTTTCTTCGTCAAACCGGGCTTTAAGCTCGACTAAAACGGCTACCTGCTTGCCGTTTTCCGCTGCTTCAATTAAGGCACTGACGATCGGCGAATCACCAGAAGTGCGGTATAAAGTCATCTTAATGGCTAACACGGAGCGATCGTGCGCCGCCTCAGTAATAAACCGCTGCACCGTCGCCGCAAACGAGTGATAGGGATGGTGCAGCATCACATCTCCCTGGCGGATAGTCGTGAAAATATCCTCACCATCCTCAACATCCAACATCGATTTGCCTAAAACTGGCGATTGCGAATTCCGCAAGCGCGGCGGCACCACCGGAGTCCACGGGGGGTCTTTCAGTTCCGGCACCGGCAGCCCGACAAAAGACATCAAATCCTTGAGGCCTAGCAGCCCCTCTACGACGTAAACATCCTGCTCCCCGAGATCCAACTCATCCTTCAACATATCTCGCACAGCAGGCGGCATAACCGCTTGAATTTCCAGGCGCACCGCAGAACCTGTAAACCGACGCTTGCGGAGTTCCTGTTCTATAGCCAGCAGCAAATCCTCCGCCTCATCTTCCTCCACAGTCAAATCAGCATTGCGAGTAATGCGGAACGGGTGATATTCCTGAATGTCCATCCCCGGAAACAAAGCCTCTAAATTGTGCGCGATTACCTGTTCTAGAGGTACCCCCGTCCACACAGGAGACTTGCCTTTTTGCTGCCATTGCAAATCCCCCGGTAGCTGCAAAAATCGAGGCAAAACCTGCGGTACTTTGACGCGGGCAAACAATTCCTCCTGGGTGTTCGGGTCTCTGACAACAACTGCTAAATTGAGGCTGAGATTGGAAAGGAAAGGGAATGGGTGGCTGGGGTCAACTGCTAAGGGTGTGAGTACGGGAAATACTTGTTCTTGGAAGTAGCGGTGCAAGTAATTGCGCTGTTCTTGATTGAGGTCGATGTAGTCGAGAATGTGGATGCCGTTTGCTACTAATTTCGGCCGCAGGGTTTGGTCAAAATAGGCGTGTTGTTGTGTAACCATCGGCAACAAGCGCTTGTAGATGCCATCTAGCTGTTCTTGGGGCTTGCTGCCATCGGAGGTCAATTTGCTGACTTTTGCTTCTACTTGCTGCTTGAGTGCCGCCACGCGCACCATAAAATATTCGTCTAGGTTTGAGCTAAAAATAGCGAGAAATTTGAGTCTTTCTAGGAGGGGCGTGCGGGGGTCTAGGGCTTCGTGGAGCACGCGGTTGTTGAATTCCAGCCAGCTTTGTTCTCGGTTGAAGTAGTATTGCGGGTCACTGAGGTTGATTTCGGTGTAGGTTTTGGTGGTGGTCTTTTTGGGCTTGGACATGGTTTGGGAGTCTTGGGGGAGGCGAGCGTGATGGCTTTGGTGAATTAATATTGTAGGTTAAAGAATTTGTTCGTATCTGTTTTTGCTCGATCGCACTTAGGCATTGCACAACCCGAAAATCCGCCAGAGATTTCAACCCCTACCGGACTTTCGGAGTGCCGAAACCCCCAAAATCACGCACCAATCCCCCCAATCCCATCCTGCACCGCCTGCAACAAATCTTCTCCATCCACCGCCAAATTTGTTAGCCGCAATTCCAGCGGTATATCGGTAATTAAATCAATGTGCAGTTTTTGCAGCCGGTTTTTGAGCTGCAGAATTAATCCCTTGAATTCCGTGGCGTTGCGGATTGCGGGGATGTCTGGCTCTGCGGAGAAAATTGTTTGATATAGTTGGGTACAGAGTTCTATTAATTATTCTAGATACTCATAATTTACACCTACTAATCGCTGCATTTCTTGGTTGTTTTTTTTTAAGTTCATTTAATAGACCTCTCATCTCCTCGCGGTCAAAACAACTAAGGATCGAAAACTTAATAACTTCAGCAACTCCTACAGTCCTCTCTCCCGTAAATTGCAAGATCGAAGGAGGCTCTTCATCGCCCCATAACAATTACCAGGAAGGGTTTAGTAACGAGCAATCACTTAAATTATTAAATTCTCATTCCTAAATTTATAGTATTTGACTACAACAATTTTCTAGTTTTGAGAAATAAATCTAAGAATTAAACAACTATGGTGCGCTGCACCATACATGATTTTTACATTTTCCTCTTCCTTATTCCTGATATAACCTTTCTCAAAAAAGTGAGGTATGCCCTATGCCCGGTTTTGCCTATGCCCTATTGCCGACAGTACCTCATCTTTCGCTCGAAAGGCTATATCAACTTTTCCTATCAACCATCAACCATCAAATATCACCTCTTCCTTCAAAACATCGGCATCAACTCAAGCGGGCCAATTCCCAGGTCTTTAGCAGATACCCAGCGCACCTCAAATAAAGCGATCATATCCTTAAATTGAGGCTGACCGCGAGAAGCACCCATCAAGCCTTTAGCAATCACCAAACCGCACCAACCGTTCGTTAACTGACAGCGGTGCTCCCATTTTTTGCGAGCTTCCTGATGCACCGGGTCGTTTTCATTAAACTCCCCAAATAAATAGAGTTCTCCATTTTGAGCTTGCAAAATACCCAAATCGTACTGCTCGTCTTGAAAAGGATCTTCGCCCGGATTAAAACAAATTGCCTTGACCCCTCCAGCTTCTTTCAAATCCTGAATCATAGTTTTTGCCTTCGGATTGGAAGTTTGGATCATCACCACAGGCAAACCGTCTCCGTCGGCATTAATATCAACTTCTGCACTTTGGTGAAACTGGGCATTTCCTCGCAGAAACTCTACCGTTTGCCAAGGTACGACACCGAGACTCAAGAATGAATTTGGCGGCACCAAATCGTCCCGCAACAGTGGCATTTCAAATTCATCATCCTCATCATCATCATCGTCATCGTCGAGCATCTCTAATAATTCGACAGATACCTCGGGCATTGTCGAAACTTTAACGGATATCTGCTGAATTTCTCCATCAGGCTGCGGAACGGGGATGCGGTAGCGACTGCTGAGAGTGGGAAATGTATCTGCTCCCAATTTCCGGCGACTGTTGCGGAAAAAGCGATGAAATGCTTCGAGAGCAACTAACATCGTCAGAGCTTCTTCTTCGTAAAGAATCGATCGCAATCCTTCTAAAGGATGCAAATTACCAAAGTTCGGTTCAATTTCCGATGGAGGCAAATCGGCTAAATCAATTTCGTCGTCTTCATCATCTTCATCAAAATCGGCTGCACTTTCAAAGGTGAGAAACAAACAGTCCTGTCCTAAAAAAGCCTGTTCTAAATCTTCAAAAGATTCATCGTTGACGACTCGCTCTCGAAACCGCTTCAAGGATTCTAGAGAACGGTACAGCAAAACTCCGTAATCCATTCTGCCTTGTCCCAATACAGACACGTAGAGGCTGGCAACATCCCACTGATTGATTTCAATAGATATAATTTGGTGTTCTCTCAAAGTCCGCCACGGAGCATCATGCCAAATTTGAGCGGCTTTTTCCATGAGCACTTCGGCGTACTGAGGGGGTAATTCGGGAGGTCGATTCACAGCGACCTCTTCCATTCCCCGAAAGATTTCGTCAATTAGGGGCAATTCCGGTACGTAGTCAATGGAAATTGCCAAATCTTGAAGTACGCCGCGCAGGTAAAATTGAATTTCTCGGTTTTTGACTACTATTTTTTGGGGGCGGACTGCGGGAGCTGGACTTTGGGGATGTTCCATTGCTCGCAGCAGAGCCCGGACGATCGCCTCTGGGCCGGCATCTGGCCCTACCACGTCCATAGCCCTCACGACGCCTTCAGAGCCGTCCACCCAGAGAATGCACTCGCCACCAGCTTCGGGATCGTTGTCGTCCTCTAGCATCATGTGCGAGTCAGCATTAGATAAGGGTCGGCGGTCGCCCTCCCACACGCTGGGAATTTGAGGTAAGTTTTGTAACCGACGAAGAGTAGAGCGATTCAGCGCTGCCATAGAGTAAGCCCGTTGGGTGAAGCATTGTTGCGGTGCCGGTAGCCGGTCAACCGCTGCTTCTCAATCATAAACCCTATGGGGGGAGAGGACATCAAGCTGTTGGCAGTTGGCAGTGGTTAGTTGGCAGTGGTTACTGGTTAGTTGGCAGTGGTTAGTTGGCAGTGGTTAGTTGGCAGTTGGCAGTGGTTACTGGTTAGTTGGCAGTTGGCAGTGGTTAGTGGTTAGTGGTTAGTGGTTAGTTGGCAGTGGTTATTAGCTAACGCCAACAGCCAACAGCCACCAGCCACCAGCCAACTGCCAACCGCCAACTGCCAACCGCCAACTGCCAACCGCCAACTGCCAACCGCCAACTGCCAACTGCCAACTGCCAACCGACTACTGACTAATTCCCTGTACAATAGAGGGATAAGATTAAACTCTTAGCATTAGACAGTCTCAGGAGTTCGGCAAATTATGACTCAAGCCATTTCACAAAAGCGAGGGATTCAAATGACGGACTCTGCTGTCCGTCAAGTTTTAGCTCTTCGAGAAAAACAAGGTACAGACCTCTGCTTGCGGGTAGGGGTGCGCCAGGGCGGCTGTTCTGGTATGTCTTACGTGATGGACTTCGCAGACCCGAG
The DNA here is from genome assembly GCF_036700745.1 of Microcoleus sp. S36a_B3. Lineage (NCBI taxonomy): Bacteria > Bacillati > Cyanobacteriota > Cyanophyceae > Oscillatoriales > Microcoleaceae > Microcoleus > Microcoleus sp. S36a_B3. The sequence goes on from NZ_JAUBPN010000029.1 coordinate 26,285, forward strand.
CACTGTGAAATCCGACGATGAGGTGTTTGACTACGATGGTTTTCAGGTAGTGTGCGATCGCAAAAGCATTCTTTATCTCTACGGCTTGGTGCTAGACTTCAGCGATGCCATGATCGGGGGCGGGTTTAAGTTTACCAACCCTAACGCTACTCAGACTTGCGGCTGCGGTAGTTCTTTTTCTACCTAAACTTAAAATAGGGCGTGGCACCGAAAGTTATTAATTGTGCCATGCCCTGTTCGATCGATCCAACATTCCCAATCTCATATTCTCAATCTCAAATCGCATGACTCCAGAAGAATTGTTTAAAGAAGGTTTCGATCGCTACCAAGCTGGCGAAGCCCCTGCCAATCTGATCCCCGTGTTCAAAGAAGTGTGCGAAAAAGCTCCCAAAAATGGCAACGCCTGGGCTAGTCTCTCGTGGCTGTACCTCTTGGAAAATAAACCCACATCTGCTCAAAAAGCCGCCAAAACAGCCGTTAAACTGAACCCTCACGACCCCCAAGCTCGCATCAACCTGGCAGTCGCGATCCTCGATCTCAAAGAAAAAGGAGTGCGTCCCCACGTAGAAGTCGCTCAGCAACTTCTGATGGCTTCCGAAGAGTTGCTGGACGAAGTTAAAAAAAATTTTGAAGACGGATTAAGCAGAAAACCGGACTGGAAGAGTCTCGCCCGTGTCAAGCAGTGGCTTTTAGAGCCGTAACTGCGGATAAAAGCCGAGTTGTGAGCGGGGATCAAGGAAATAAGGTTGGGAATTTATTACGATTTCGTAATAAATCAATAAATAACTTTATGGAAAACTCAGAAAGTCAGTGCTAGTATTTGAAGACTTAGACGATCGACAAACCCGCTCAACGGTTTTTAGACTTGACTACCATAAATAACTAGGAGTTGTAACGATATGAGCAACGACAGCCACGTTAACATCAAACCAGCTACCCGCAACCACAAAGGTTTCTTTATTCAGCCAGCTTCTTACAAATTGATGAGCATCGATAAATCCGGCTGGGCCTTGATTTGCATGGACAAAGCAGTTTGTCACTATGTAGATCCTGATGACTTGCAATTGCCGAATAAGTCGGGAATGTCTGAAGGTTAATCTATAAGTTTTGAGAGACATTAAAATGCTTTATTTGAGTAGCTGCCCTCCCTGGAGAGGCAGCAACTTTTTTTTCAGAAGTTATTGGTTATTGGTTATTGGTTATTGGTTATTGGTTATTAGTTATTGGTTATTGGTTATTGGTTATTTGTTATTAGTTATTAGTTATTGGTTATTAGTCAGTAGGGGCGGTGGATGGTGCGTGCCCGCCCTCCTGCCGTCATCAGTCATCAGTCATTAGTCATCAGGAAGAAGGAAGAGGGAAGAAGTTGTGTACGGGATGTAACGGATCGAAATAAGTTGGGCAACGGATTTTGTAATGGATTTAATGGATAGAAAAATTATCAATTCCGATCGCCAATTACCAATTCCCGATTCCCAATTCCCAATTCCCGATCGCCTAATTGTGAGATTTTAAGGCAAACAGCATTTCAAGCTTAGCAGTTGTCGGTTCTGTCGAAGTTGTCGCTACGCTAACTCCTCGGAGAGAATTGAGCAAATCAGCCACTGGTGGCGAAACTAAATTGGGCTGTACTGCGAGTAAATAACGGTTGGCCCAAGACATGGTTTTTTCCATATCTATGTAAAAGTAACCTTGGTTGGCTTGCGGTAAAGAAGTGGCGATCGCCTGAAAACTCGGACTGCTGCTTAGCGGTTGCGGTGGCGTCGAAGTAATCACATCAATTAAAGGGCCGCCGAAAGCGACAAACACAGAATTTTCATTCAGCCAACCGTGCCCGAATAAAGTGCCTTGCTGGGGTATTTTCCATTCCGTAACTTCCTTTCCTTGAACTTGTCTGGGGGCGACGCTGACTGTAGGATTGCTTTTGGCGATCGCATCGAGTTTTTTCAGGGTTGCTTCTGCAGCAGGGCGATCGCTAGTTTCAAAAATCATCGCCGCCCCCATCCCCAACTGAGACAAAATACCTCGATCCGAACCGATCGCCCCGATCGCAAATTCCCCATTCATCCACCCAAAAACATCGCGATCCGCATCCAAATCCAACCGCTTAAAACTATCGCGAACCTGCTGAATACCCCGATCGACTTCCGGGCTATCTTTTGCCTCTGCCGTCGCCTGCGACCAAATTTTATCCAGTCCCTTACCGCCGACTAAAGCAATAGTTTCGCCGGGAAATCTCGACAACAATTTCGACGAGGTTGGCGAATTTTTCTCAGGTAATTTAGGGTCTAGCTGAGCGATGGTTTTTACCCTCAATCCCGAACTGTCCGCCCCTATTCCCGCAACCAAAGACTTGACTTGTTTGAACTGCTGCATCACGGTCAAAAGCGGTTGCCAATCATCGGAAAAATTAGCTTTCAACTGCTGCATGGAGGCTGAATAATCAGCAATGTAAATAGTTGCGATCGGATTCTTTACCCCAGCACTCTCGGAAAAAAACTTAGTTGTACTCTGCTGGGTAGCGAGGGAAGGTGCTCCTTTAAAAGTGTCGATCGCCAATTCCACAGGCTTTCTCAAAGGAGCCATCACTAATTGGTCGTTCAGCAAAGCCACACTGTAGCGCTTGCCGGTTGGCTCTGCTATTTCCGAAATTTTAACTCCTTTATACTCAGTTTCTTGAATTGTTGCACCTTGCTGAGATTTTAATTTATTCGCAAAATTCCAAGCGCTAATTTTATTTTTCACGCTGACTACAACCAGCAGTTCAGGAGCCTCGGTTTTGGCAGCAGCATCAGGCGGCAGCAAAGCCACCATCACCCCCCCCAACCACGGCTTTAAGTCCCTGTCAAAGTCGATTTGAGTGCCTGCCAAGCTTTGTTCTTGAAAGGCCTTCAAACCCTGACCGACCAACTTTTGAGCCCCTGGCGTGCCAAATTGCTGCAACTGAGCCAGCGCTTGGGGATTGGGGGAGATGAAGGCGGCCATCGTTGCTTCGTCGGGTACAACTTTGGCACTTTCTTGAGGGTTTGATATTTGTTGGCTCAAACCCTGGAAGTAAAAGTAGACCGCGACGCTACCTGCTGCGACGGCGGCGGCAGCAATTAGAAGCTTTGGTTTTTTTGCAGGCATTGTTTTTGATTCTCGCGTCCTTTATCAGTTTAATGAAAATCTAGTTGGCTGGTGTGGAGGCGATCGAGGCTGCTCTTGATTTTTGTATAATTCAAAACAAGTTTGGACGATCGTGTAAACTGCTGTTGATATCAAGTGCGGGAAGAAAGATGAAAGTAGCGATCGCGGGAGCAACGGGATTTGTAGGTAGCCGGCTGGTGGAGAAACTGCAAGCCGCCGGACATCAAGTGGTGGTTTTGAGCAGGGATGCGGCGAAGGCTGGGCGAGTTTTTCCGCCTTCAGCTTATCCGAATTTGGAAGTTGTCGCCTACACTCCGGCGTCGTCTGGTGATTGGCAAAACTCGATCGCAGGCTGCGACGCTGTTGTCAATTTAGCTGGGGTTCCGATTGCGGAGGAAAAGTGGACGGAGGCGCGCCAGCAAGCAATTCTGGACAGTCGCAGACTGACGACAGCAAAATTGGTCGAGGCGATCGTCAATGCTAATCCTAAACCATCGGTGTTTGTTAGCGCATCGGCGATCGGCTATTACGGAACCAGCGAAACCGCTGAGTTTGACGAAACGAGCCTCGCGGGAAACGATTTTTTAGCAGCAGTTTGCAAAGACTGGGAAGCAGCCGCCCAACCTGCAAAAAATGCCGGTACAAGGCTAGCAATTTTGCGGCTGGGGATAGTTTTGGGAATGGGAGGTGCGCTGGCAAAAATGCTGCCACCTTTTAAACTATTTGCTGGCGGCCCAATTGGCACAGGAAAACAGTGGTTTTCTTGGGTTCATCGCGAGGATGTGGTTGATTTAATTTTGTACGCTTTGCAAAATTCGCAAGTTGAAGGTGTTTTGAATGCGACAGCACCGAATCCGGTGCGGATGAATGAATTGTGTCAAACTTTAGGGGAAGTTTTAAAGCGGCCTTCTTGGTTGCCCGTGCCAAGTTTTGCTTTAGAATTGCTGTTGGGAGACGGTGCTAAAGTTGTTTTGGAAGGGCAGAAAGTTTTGCCAAAACAAACTTTAGCTAGCGGTTTTCAATATCAGTATCCGACGCTGAAGTTAGCACTCGAAGAGATTTTAGCTGGTAATTAAATCCTGGTTTTTTAGATATCCCTCGTTCCCAGGCTCTGCCTGGTAACGCAGATCCAGAGGCTCCGCCTCGCTCCCTCCCTCGTTCCCAGGCTCTGCCTGGTAACGCAGATCCAGAGGCTCTGCCTCGCCTTAACCCTTGCCTGGTTGCCTGGTAACGCAGATCCAGAGGCTCTCTCTGCCTCGCTCCTTCAACTAAATAAATCATCCGACTCAACAATCTATCACATCAACTACCAACAATCCATCGCGATCGATATAATTTCGATAACTAGAATATCTCCAACAAGCTGGATCGTCCACATAGCCGCGCCTGACAGGATTATTGTGAATGTACTCCAATTTTTGCAACAGGATTTCCTCGTTCAAAATAGCTTGTGGGTGAAACCCTTCTTGCCATAGCTGGTATTTTTGGTCTTTTTTGTGTAGCTTTTTATAGAATTCGAGTTGCTCCAGGATGTTGGTAGTTTTGTTTTTTTCAAGCAAGTCAATTATAGAGCGAGCAGTAAATGATTTAAAATTCCTCATTTGCGTTGACAGTTCTGAAGAAGTTACGATTAAATGCAAGTGATTTTCCATCAGCACGTAACCGTGTAAAGCCAAGCGCTTCTCCCGTTGCAGAAAACTTAAGGAATTTAAGACTATTTGTGCTATTTCTGGCTGAATGAATATAGGAATCCAGTTGATAATTGTACAGGTGACAAAGTGCGGTTGGTTCTCGGAATATATTACTTTGTATCTGCTTCTGCCCATTGTGGCGATCGAGGGTTTTTTAGATGGTTAAGACGAGGCGGAGCCTCTGGATCTGCGTTACCAGGCAGAGCCTGGGAACTAGGTAAAACTAGGTAAAACTAGGTAAAACTAGGTAAAACTAGGTAAAGGGTTAAGACGAGGCGGAGCCTCTGGATCTGCGTTACCAGGCAGAGCCTGGGAACGAGGTAAACGAGGTAATCAAGACGAGGCGGAGCCTCTGGATCTGCGTTACCAGGCAGAGCCTGGGAACGAGGTAATTCTCGTATACTGTAAACTGTAAGCTGTAAACTTTAAACTGCTATTATACCATGACTAGCGCTACTGCAACCCTTTTAATTTCCTGTCCCGATCGCAAAGGACTTGTCGCCTTACTTGCTAATTTTATCGCTTCCCATAATGGCAATATTATTCATGCGGATCACCATACTGATTTTACCGCCGGATTGTTTTTAAGTCGTCTGGAATGGCAATTAGACGATTTCGACTTAAAAACCGAAGAAATTACACCAGCTTTTAGTGAAATTGCTCAGGATTTACAAGCAAATTGGCAATTACATTTCTCCTCAAAGGTTAGACGGATTGCGATCTGGGTAAGTCGTCAAGATCATTGTTTGTTAGACTTGATTTGGCGGCAGCGCTCTCAAGAAATCTGGGGTGAAATTCCGCTGATCATCAGTAATCATGAAAAATTAAAACCTATTGCTGCACAATACGGTATAGATTTTGAGTATATTCCCATCACTAAAGATAATAAAGCTATTCAAGAAGTACGACAGTTGGAAGTTCTTAAAACTTATAACATAGATTTAGTAGTTTTGGCGAAGTATATGCAAATTCTAAGTCAAAATTTTATGATAAAATTTCCCAACGTGATTAATATTCACCATTCATTTTTGCCAGCATTTATAGGGGCAAATCCCTATGAAAGGGCTTATGAAAGAGGGGTAAAAATCATTGGTGCAACAGCTCATTATGTTACGCCGGATCTAGATGCTGGCCCAATTATTGAGCAAGATGTTGTGCGCGTGAGTCATCGCGATGCAGTGTCGGATTTAGTTCGCAAAGGTAAAGATTTAGAAAGAGTTGTTTTGGCAAGGGCGGTGCGATATCATTTACAAAATCGTGTTTTGGTTTATGGCAATCGCACTGTTGTTTTTGCTTAATTTTTGAACTTTACTCGCGTTTTTTAGGTGACTTCACAGGTAAGGTATTTTTTGCGACAAAGTAAGTCGCTTTGAGGCAAAAAAACCGGGTTTTTTATGTTATTTTGCGACTATAAGCTGTGAATTTTTGTAAAAAAACCGGTTTTTGACTGTGCTTGTGTCTAGCAGTTTCATCTAGAAAGATGCGCGTCGGCTTGAGACTAAGCAGAAGAAAATCAGCAATCTTGGGAATGCGAGGTGCATGAAAGAGCTCCTCGCATTGTATTTATTGCAGGAGGTTACATTCTGGCGAATAATGTTTCAGCGTAGGCTCGATCGATCAATTGGCGAGCAACCGTCTGAATTCCCGTATGTTCGTAATAATTGGTAGTCATATCCAAAAATGTGGCGACATACAGCACTTCTGGATGTTATGAGGTACAGTAGCAGCAATTAGTAAACCAGTTTTTGAGATGTTTCGGATTAATTAAATCAAGAGCCACAGCAATTATGGTGTCAACCATTTTAGTTGGTTGTTTAGGAGGTAAAGCACTTGCAACTCGGAGAGGGATGCGATCGCCTCTGGCAGTTCCCTCAGTTGGTTGTAGGAGAGGTCAAGCCATTGCAACTGGGTGAGGGATGCGATCGCCTCTGACAGTTCCCTCAGTTCCAGACCGCTAAGATCGAGTGTTATTGCTCCCTCTTGTCACGCCTGTTCAATGCGTTGCTGTGCTCTCCGATCGCCCTCAGTTTCTAACATTGCCAATTCCTTGTTTTGATTTTTGTATATAAGTTCGATCACCTTTTGAGATAAAAGGGCGATCGCCAGACATGATTTGATTTTGAATATTGATTAAGCTCACTTCAAAATAACATCAATATTTTGTCGATCGTGAGGTTTGAGTAAAGGAGAGAATGGAGGGTTTGTTAGAGGGTTAAGGCGAGGCAGAGCCTCTGGATATGCGTTACCAGGCAGAGCCTGGGAACGAGATCGACCCAGTTTTTGAGTTTCTGCCCAAGCATCCTAGAAACCGGGTTTCTGCGATTATTCTGGCATCTTCACGCCCGATTTTGTTAAGAAACCCGGTTTCTGAGCCCGGCGCGATCGTGAGCTTTGAGCAAAATCCCCACATCGGGCCCAGCGGGGATAATGCAGCCGGGATTCAGCGGGAACAAATTGCCGTAATAATCGCGCTTCACAGCCTCCAAATCGCAAGTGCCCGCAACTCCCGGTAACTGGTACAAATCGCGCAGATAAGCTCCCAAATGCTCGTAATCTTGAATGCGGCGCACATTGCATTTGAACAAGCTGTAGTAAACTGCATCAAAACGGAATAGAGTAGTAAAAAGCCGCACGTCTGCTAATGTCACCCGATCGCCACAAAGATAACGACTCCTCAAGAGCGATCGATCGATCTCGTCTAAAACAGCAAACAATTCACTGCAAGCCGAGTCATAAGCAGCCTGAGATTGCGCGAAACCGCAGCGATAAACGCCGTTATTCACCGATTGGTAAATCTTCTCATTCCACTCGTCAATTTGTTCTCGCAAATCCAGAGGATAAAGATCCATTTGAGGATTGCCAGCAAACTCGTTAAACTCCGAGTTTAGCATCACAATAATTTCCGAACTCTCGTTATTGACGATCGCCTTTTTCGAGTCATCCCACAGCACCGGCACCGTACACCGCCCCTGATAGCCCGGTAAAGCCAACTGGTAAATTTCCGGCATCGTGTTGCAGCCAAAAGTCTCCGACTCCATCACCCACATTCCCCCTTCCGAGGGATAGACAACAGATACGGATATCGTATCTTCCAGCCCTTTGAGCGCTCTCGTCACCAGAGTGCGGTGCGCCCAAGGGCATCCCGTACCCACGAAGAGGCGATACCGTCCCGCAGCGGGCCCGTGAGGGTTGTCTGGTGCAGTGCTGACAAAGTTGCGGAAACTGCTGCTGGGGCGAATGTATGCTCCGGTGCGATCGGGCGGCGCTAGTTTTGACATCATTAATTGCCACATTGATGTCCAGACAAATTTGCCGAGCTTGACTGTTACGGATGAAGGGAGCGATTTGTTTTTCACAATGCGATTAAAAGAGGTTTGCTAAACATAATCTGCTTATTTTAACTCACATTGCGATATTTATTCCCTCGCTCCCAGACTCTGCCTGGGAACGCATATCCCGAGGCTCTGCCTCGATGTTGGTTTTGAGTTATAATAATCTACTAAGTCCTTGGCGCTTAACTTAAATTTATGGATTTCAAAGGCACTTTAAATCAGATCGTCGCCCTCAGTGTTCAAGATCGGATTCGTCTTGTACAAGCAATCTTAGAGAGTATAGCGGCAGAACAGGTTCACCCAGACCTGACAGACTTTCAAAAGCAGGAACTCGATCGCCGAATTGATGATTCTGAAGCAAATCCTGATAATGTGCTGACTTGGGAAGAAGTTAAAGCTTCAGTCAAAGCACGAAAATAAACTATGAATTATGCGTTAGTATTCCGTCCAGAAGTTCGTGAAGAAGTTGATGAAGCATACACTTGGTATGAAAGTCAGCAACTAGGACTTGGTGACGAGTTTTTAGACTGTATTGACGAAATGCTCGATCGAATTTGCCAGATGCCGGAGTCCTATCCAGTTGTCTATCGCGATGTTCGGCGATCGGTGGTGCGTCGCTTTCCCTATGCTGTGTATTATCGCATTGTATCAAGCCGAGTGATAGTGACCGCCATTTTTCATGGTCGCAGAGACTCAACAGCATGGCAAAAGCGAACCTAACAAGTTCCCTCGTTACCATGCTCTGCCTTCCTCTGTTCCCTCACCTGAGAACGAATTTTCTAGGATCTGCCAGAGGCTATTTCAGCATAAGCTCGATCGATCAATCGGCGAGCAACCGTCTGAATTCCCGTATGTTCGTAATAATTGGTAGTCATGTCTAAAAACGCGGCGACATAATCCAATTTGTCATCGGCAACATCAATATATTGCTTGAGATGGCCTAAAACTATGGCCGGAGTTAAGCCGCGAGACTGTACTAAATTGTTCATCCAACCTTGGGCTGAAGCGAAAGTTGTTGTCACGAATCCGAACTTTTGTGAATTATTTGCGCCGGGAATTAGGTTGCTGATATTTTGGAATGTTGAGTTTTGCTGCAAGGTTGAAGGATTCAATCCGCCTATGGTATTTTGTGCTACTCTAATGAAGTCCGGGCCAAGGGGAATTAAACCGTCAGCACAAACTAAAGCAGCCATCCGCATCAGAGATTCGCCTTTGTAATGGGATAAATAATTACCAAAGCTTCCCACATTGTCAAGGGAAATATTGTTAAGTTTGCAGTAGGCAATTAGCTCGATCGCCACTTTGACGCACAAGTCGATCGTTTGAGTTGTGTCAGCTTTGGGAGTGAGGCGGTTGAGAAAGGAAAGAAAGCCGATGTTTTCGCCGATTTTATTCGCCATAGCCGTTGCACCTAACGCACTGTCGGCGCTGTCTGCTAACTGGTAAAGCCTGACTACGCCTTGATATGGCTCGTTGGGGTTGGCGTAAAGCTCGATCGCGCGATCGCGAATTTTCCCCACTAATTTGCGCTTTGTTTCCCCTGTCACCGCTTCAATAGTATTATCAAAACCCGTCAGATTGTTCCACTCTCCCGGAACCACAAAATCGAGAGATTTTAACATCTTCACAGTGACGCCACCAGACGGCAAATTGTCAACCAATTCCACAATAGATTTGCTCATCACAAACTCCTTAATAGCCAGATTTAAAGTGTTCTTCCAAATACTCCAACTTCGGCAAATCCGATTCCAGATTCCAGATGAATTCCCCAGAACTAAGTAGGCAAGCACAAATAAATATTATACCAGCCGAGCCACTTTTGCCCTACTCTTATCTTTTCTCTCTTTTCTTCCTCTGCGTTCTCTGCGCCCTCTGCGGTTCATTAAAAAAAGTCTTTCCCCCAAAACATTTGCATTTCACTCGCCCTCACCAAGTTAAGTTTCATTATATCGAACAACTCAAAATCCTCGCACTGTGTTAAAATAGATGGCGCAAAATAGAAACACATAAAATATGACGGTTGCAATTAACAAAACTCCAGGATTAGCTTCGCGTTTAGTAAATGGCGTCCTTTCCATCAAACCTTTGGCTAATCTAGCCAAGCACCAAGCGCGGGAAATGATGATAACAAGAGCAGAAAAAATCGGAGTGCATTGGCGACAAGAAGCCCAAGCACTTTTAGCTCGAAATTGGGATGCAGAATTGCTCAGCGTCCAAAATCCAGATCTGGTTTACCCGAAATATTATCTAACTTCATTTCACGCTTACGAAAAAGGTAATATGAGTTGGGAAGCTGCTACAGAAGTTGAAGTTGCCGCCCGTACTGTTCACGCAGGAATTTGGCCGGAAGCGGGTGCAGAAGGCGATGCAAAACTCCGCGCCAGCTATCACGAAGTCATCAAATCTCAGATTGCTTCTTCACCACAGGATATTGTTGATTTGGGATGCAGTGTGGGAATGAGTACCTTTGCACTTGGCGAGGTTTACCCGGAAGCGAAGATGACTGGGGTGGAATTGTCGCCTTATTTTTTAGCAGTTGCTAAATACCGTTCCCAACAGCGAGAATCCCAATCTTTAAATCAAAAATCTCCGACTTGGGTTCACGCTGCTGCTGAATCTACTGGTTTGCCTGCGGCTGCTTTTGATTTAGTTTCTATTTGTTTAGTTTGTCACGAATTGCCGCAGAAAGCTACTAGAGAAGTGTTCCGGGAAGCGAGGCGTTTGCTACGTGTTGGCGGACATTTGACAATTATGGATATGAATCCTCAGTCGGAAGTTTATGCCAAAATGCCTCCTTATATTTTGACTTTGCTCAAGAGTACGGAGCCTTATTTGGATCAGTATTTTGGGTTGGATATTGAGCAAGCTTTGGTAGATTCCGGTTTTGCTGCACCGACGATTACTTGCAATACAGTCCGACACCGGACTATTGTTGCTGAAGCAGTAAATAGTCCGGTTTGATGTTTTAAAAATGTTGGCGGTATAATAAAACTTTTAAGTCTATTATACCGCAACTGCGGTACAATTAATAGTTAGACCGCTAGGTTATCTGTGTGACATAGCCGTAAGGTTATCTGTCAGTACTCAATTTATTTCCGGAATCAAGCTATCGAGAATGTACTGATATGTAGCAGCACATTCTCAGCTAGAAGCAGTCTGGGGTGTTTGTTGTTTAAATCTGGCGATTCGGTAACGCTCTAGTCTTGAAATGTTTTATCTATGGAGGAAAAATTTTGAATTCTGAAAAGAGGTTCATAGACTGGCTGCTCATGCTTCGCAAAACATTTTTTGGCCTGATTGCTTGCGTATTGATTTTTTGTACAGCAATTTCTTCTCTAGAAAAAGCTGCTATGGCTGTGCCGCTCACAGTACATTCACCCGTACTAGCAGAAACCCAAACTTTAGACCGTGTGGTTGATACGGCTATAGATCTAGCCGTAGACACAATAGGTGGTGCAGTCAAAGATATAGCTGATTTTGCAGGGGCTTTGTTTGAGTCTGATGTTGCGAATCCAGAAGGTTCTCAACCTTTACCGGGTGAAACCGCAGAAAATTTTCGGGAGAGAACTCAGAGGAGTCAAAGTCATTCCAGTCCAAGCACAAGCACTAGCTGTGGACGTGATGCCTGTTGAACCAGAATCTTTCGCTAGAAATTTCGGGTGAGCATTGCTCACTCAATTTCTCAAAGTGGAAGAAGTCGTAAGCTTACCACTAGGGCGCGGTCTAACAACACGATGGAGCGGACAGTTGAAAACCCTTTTTGCACATCCCTAGGGTTATCTGCTGCCGCTCATCTTTACCGTTAGACAGCAGTCTGAGCTAGAAGATTTTGATAGCACTTTAAAAGAAGGACATCATCATGAACTCGACAGCCCCCTCTCAAAATGTCATCGATTGTTTACAGGTTATTTTGGATGCCACTGCATCGAAAAATTACGAGCTTTTTACCACAGTGGGCGATGCAGGCTACAAAACGAGCATTACACAAAAAATGTTCGACGATGTTAGCGAGCTGCTTGCTTCCCGCCTGCAAAAGGGATACTCAATTAATTATTTTGGTGAGATAAAACAAGGTAATTCTCCGATTTATTTGTGGAAGCTGAGTTTTGAAGATGGTGGAGATGAATTTGTGGCACACATGACTATGAATGGAGACAAAGTTGCTGGGATTTTCATCGAATAACATATCTTGCTTCACACGGCGTTTTACTGCAATGAATCTAACGCCGATCGCCCACAACCGTTAATCGAAACCGATCGGGTGGCACAAAGGTGATTCCCCGGCGCACTGGACGAATTGGCCGATCGAGATTCGATACAAACTCACGGGAAGACAGCACCGTTGCTAAAACGAGCTTCATTTCCAACATCGATAACGCCATCCCGATGCAGCTTCGACTCCCGCCTCCAAACGGTAAAAATTCAGAGGCGGAAAACTTGTGCTCTAAAAAGCGATCGGGGTTGAACCGGGCGGGATTTTCGTAGGTTTCAGGGCGACGGTGCGCCAAATAGACAGAGGGGATTAAAATCGTTCCCGGTTGATATGTATAGCCTTCGAGTTCGATCGTCCGTTTCACCTTGCGCGGCTGCGAAATTAAGGCAATTGGATAAACCCGCAGCGCTTCCTTGCAGACTGCTGTTAAGTAGGGCGACTGCGAAAGCGCGATCGGATCGGGATTCTCGCCCAATTCATCCAATTCCTGCCGCAACCTAGCAAGGCATTCGGGAAACTGATGCAGCCAGTAAAACGCCCAAGTCAACGCCGATCCAGTCGTTTCATGTCCCAATAACAACAGCGTCATCAACTGATCGCGCAATTCTCGATCGCCGAGGGATTCGCCGCTGTCGTCGCGGGCCATCATCAACACCGACAGAATATCCGTGCGAGACGAATCGAGAGAATGCGATCGCCTCTCGGCAATTTCCGCATAAATCAGCGAGTCAATCTGCGCCATCTGCTGCAAAAACTGCCCCCACGGACTCCAAGATCCCAAATTTTGCTGCAACGGTTCAAAGAAAAATTGTATCGAGTACAGTTCAGAGGTAATCGCCTCTAAAAGGTTGCTGAGCAATTGTTTCAGGCGTTCGTAGCGCTCTCCCGGCACTAATCCAAACACGACTTGCAAGATTACTTCCAGCGAAATTTCTAACATTTCTTCGCGGACTGCGATCGCATCTGGGGCTTTCCAGTCGATCGTGTGCTTTTTCGTCAAATCAACAATCAAATGCCCTTGACTGTGCAACTGTTCCCGATGCAGCGCAGGCATTAATAGCTGTCGCTGTCGCAGATGTCGCGCCCCTTCATTCATAATTAGGGATTCATTTCCCACCAGGGGGCGAAATATGTTGGTCACTTTGCCAAACTCAAAGGCATCGGCTAACGTCGTAAACACCGCCTGAATCGCTTCTGGACGGCCCAGAAACACCACGGGGGGCGAAGAGGGCCCCAACACGCGGGCGGTAAATGTATCGCCGTATTTGGCCCAGGAGCGATCGAAAAATGCGATCGGGTCAGCTACCAGCGAAAGGGTTTGGAACAGAGCAGGAGAACGAGATCCGGTAGGCAGCGTCATTGAAAAACAGGCGATACACAATCTTTCTAGTGTATATCGATCGACCTTGCACCCTGAAATTTATCTGCGATCTATTGCGAAGGCAAGTAGCAAAAATAGTAATGCTATCCCGATAGATCGCAGATTGTATGGCTAGCTTCCCAGCCTAAACTGCTAAAAATTGTAGTTTTAGATGAAATGGATGCTAGCGATCGTTTGGTTTGGCATTCTGCTCACGAAAATCAAATGACTTTGGGATACAATTGTTGTAAAAGCTGGTAGCCCGTTGGCTAAATTTGTTATGACATTAACATCCCGTGTTATTCATAGCGACCCCGATATTCTGGGGGGAACTCCTGTTTTTGTTGGGACTCGTGTGCCAATGAAAACCCTACTTGATTATCTTGAGGCTGGTGATTCATTAGATGTATTTCTAGATCATTTCCCTAGTGTCAGTCGGGAACAGACAATCGCAGCCCTTGAATTAGCAAAGGAAATGCTGAGTGCCTATGCGAATCCTGCTTGATGAACGTGCCCCGCGCCCTTTAAAGCGTGAATTTGCTGATTATGAGATACCCACAGTTGTTGAGATGGGATGGTCAGGAAAAAAGAACGGTGAATTGCTGCGGCTTATGAGTCAAGAGGGCTTCACCATTCTGCTCACCACCGATCAAAATTTGCGCTATCAGCAAAACTTGCAGCAAGCTGGAGTCGCCGTTATTGTTCTTGTAGCATCGAGCAACAGACTTCCTGATTTACTTCCTCTAATACCAGATGCTCGTAACGTGTTGAATATCATTACTCCGGGGGAAGTGATTGAAGTCGGAGGTTCTTAAAAGTTTTTAGGCGACGCAGCACGACAACTCCCGCGCGCGATCGCACAGATGTTATGTGTTAGGAGCGGAGGTAGTCTGCTGCGGGTGATTGACACCGTTAGAGCGCTCTATTCCTGCGAGGGTGGTTGCGGAGATTGTCTGGCTAGCCTCCCAACCTAACATGACTGTTTTACGCTCTACTCCCCAGCCATAGCCACCGACTTCTCCAGATTCTCGAATGACTCGGTGACACGGAATTAGATAGCCGATCGGATTTTTACCGATCGCATTTCCGACAGCTCTAGCAGCAGTTGGGCGTGCTACCATTTGAGCTATAGTTTGATAGGTGGCGATCGCACCAAAGGGCAATTGCAAAAGTGCTCGCCAAACTTGAATCTGAAAGTTAGTGCCTTTTACCAACAGCGTTAGGGGTTTTTGCTCGCTGAAAGTTTCTGAATTGAAAATCAGGTCGCGCAATGATTGAGTGGCTTGCTCATCGCGAATGATTTCAGCGTTTTTCCATGTTAATCGCAGTGTTTTTTCGGCAGTTTGTTCGTCGGCTGTATCCAAGAAATAAAGATTACAAATACCACGGGCAGTTGTAGCAATTAGAGATGTGCCAAAGGGGGTATCATGAATACCATAGCGAATTTGCAAACCTGCTCCGCCTGCTTTGAACTCCCCTGGTGACATTGCTTCCAAGTTCACAAATAAATCGTGCAATCGTCCGGGACTCGATAGTCTCACGTCCAATGTTAGGTCTAGAAGGCTTTTAGTCTGAGTGATTTTTGACTTGGCATATTCAACTGTCAGATATTGCAAAAACCGCTTGGGGCTAATGCCGGCCCATTGAGTAAATAGCCGTTGAAAATGATATTCACTAAGTCCTATGTGCTGGGCCACAGTTGCCAGATTGGGCTGGTTTAGGTGGTGTTGTCGCATAAAGGCGATCGCCCGAGCAATCCGGTGATAATCTTCGCTAGCATAGACACTCGCATTCTGCATCGAAATCATCTATCTAAGTCAAGGGAATTTTGATGTTTCCTTACTTTAGCCATAGAGTCGGCTCAAAGCCACCCGTTTCTTGCGGTGAATGCAATCAGTCGATTTTAGATTTTAGATTTTAGATTGAAGAGTTTGAAGAGATTGAAGAGATTGAAGAAAGCGACCTCATATCGTTTCCGGTTGCATGGAAATGATCAAGTCAAGGTCGCGCAATTCCACATTCCCCCACGGATCACCTCCCACTCGCCATCATTCCGGTGTTACCAGAATTGATATCACCCTCCGCGCAACTGCGTCACCAAGTGAACTAATTCTGGTAAAATTAGCTTTTCCACAGCTAGTTTCACACCATTGCTAGAGCCGGGAAGAGAAAAGACTAACTTGCCTTGATACACGCCTGCAACTGCGCGAGAGGCGATCGCCCTCGAACCAATTTCTTGATAGCTCAAAAACCGAAATATCTCCCCAAATCCCGGTAAAATCCTGTCGAGCAAACTCTCCATCACATCATAAGTCGTATCTCGGGGAGCGATGCCCGTCCCGCCATTAAAAATGATTGCATCCACATCTTCACGCTGGGAAAAAGCCTGCATTTGCAATACAATTTTGGCCGCATCATCTTTAACAACAGTGTAAGCTACCACAGAGTGACCCGCATCTTTTAGCAACTTCTTAGTTAACAAGCCGCTATTATCTGTGTCAGCAGAGCGCGTATCGCTAATAGTAGTGATCGCACAATTTACCACTATTTTTGATAAATCTGGGTGAGGAATTTGCGTCATGGTTTAGTATCTTAAGTAATCGGCAACTGGCAACTGGCGCTCTGCCAATTACCAATCACCAACTACCCATTATGCCTTGCTAAATGCTAAGCCGTTTGCTGCGGAGTAGCGTTCCATGAAACGCATAAAACGCTCCCATTCTTCAGCACTTCTCATCAGATAAAGAGCTTCTAAACCCGCAGGCTGACCATTTACGAACTTAGCATTAACCTCGCGAGTCATGATTTCGCCTTCTTCGTCGATCATGTACATTCCAGTAATCTCTTGGGTACTGGTGCTGCTGAGAGCCTTGGGATTTGCAAAGATAAATGTGGCCGTACCTTGAGCTCCGCTTTTAGAACGGGTTAGGCGAACTTCTGGCAGCACATCTTCGTCAATACCACGGGAAAATTGAATTTTAGCCATAATTTCACAGTCGAACCTTAAGGATTACTTAATTTCTTAACTTTTCACTTTAGTACATTGCGAGCCTTTAAAAAAGGGTTCGCAATGTTGAGTTCGACAATCATCAGAGGATTCGGGTAATCCCAATGGCCTTAGACGATGTAAGGAGAGTTAATTGCCTCAGCCCGGTTTGTGGCTACCAGGGTTTGGTAAACCAGCGCGGATATCTCGCCGCGGGTGATGTCGCGGGCGGGGGAAAGCTTGTCGCGGGCGGGATAGTTGACCACGATTTTGCGCTCTGTGGCGGTGGCGGTGGCGTCGGTGGCAAAACTGGGAATCAATGCTCGATCGGCATAAACGCTCAAAGAATTGGGATTGCCGCCAGTCAACTGCAAGCCGTTTACTAAAGAGACGATCGCCTGAGCTCTGGTCAAATTTTGCTCTGGGCGAAAGGTGAGATCGGGATATCCAGCCAAAAACCCACCTCGATTCGCTTTGACGATCGCCCCATACGCCCAAAAATCCGCCGCTACATCCTTAAAAGCCGTCGCTTCACGGCGCGGTGCCAACTCAAACGCCTTCGCCAGCAAAGCCGCATACTGAGCTCTAGTTAAATTCTCGTCAGGTTTAAAAGTGCCGTTGGGAAACCCGCTGACAATATTTATCTTAGCGAGGCGATCGATAAAATCCTTAGCCCAGTGGGTGCTGGTGTCGCTAAATTTTACGCCGCCAGGAGTCGGAGTGGGAGTCGGAGATGGTGTCGGAGTCGGCGTTACATTACCCAAATCAAATAAACCTTTCACCCGCGCCGGATTGAGCTGATTTCCCAAGGCAGAAATCTTTACCCCAGTCGCGTTTTGCAAGTCAAATTCGCCGTTATCCCGAAAAATATTGCCCCCCAAATCTTGAGCCGTACCGATATCTGGCAGCGATTTCCCCACAGCAGTCAAACCGTCTTCGGTATTTTTTTCAATGCGATTCTTCCGCACAACCGGCTTAGATTCCCCCGATAAAACAATACCGGAGCGATTTTCTAAAATTTGGTTATCAACAATCAAAGGAGCAGATTTATCTTGCAGAGAAATGCCGAAACCTGTATTTTGAAAAACATTGCGCCGCAGTACGCCTTTAGCAGTTTCTGCCGCAATTACGCCAGCCGCCGAGTTTTGTACAAATCTGTTGTCTAGAATCGCAGGATTTGCCGAACCTGTGATAAAAACACCTTCGCGCTTGCAAAGCGTGAAAGTGCAGTTAGCCACTGTGGGAGAAGTTGACTCAATCCAGACTCCGGTGCCGCGACTCTCCAAATTAGTGACAGTTAGACCGCGCAATTCGGCATCGGTTGCTAGCAATATTGTGATATTTTGACTGGCTGCGGTGGGACTGACAAATTTGCCGCTTCCTTGAATCAGAGTGCCGCTTCCTTTGTTAGTTTCGCTACCGATAACTTTGACTCCAGAGGGAATTTCCAAGGGGAATTTTTCGCCGCTGGCTGCGCTGTAAGTTCCCGGTGCTAGCTGAATAATTGTTCCCGATGCAGCGCGGGCGATCGCGCGGGCGATCGTTTTCAAGGGCGCCGATTGGCTGCCGGCGGCTCCATCGCTACCTGTTTGCGGGTTGACGTAAACTGTTGCCATGTTTTTGTGGAAGAAATAAATGTGCGATCGGGTCTTTGTATACTTTTCATTCTCTACTAAGCTGACCCCGGATCTATATTCACCTTTAATTTCGCAGCTTATTTATTTGCAGGATATCCGTAATATCACCCATCAGGAGCAACAACCGCAGGGGGGATTGCCCCTACACAGCAGTAATTCGATTTGAGATTGTAAAATTGAATAATTTGTAGTGCACTGCGCACCGGTGTCTAAGTCAACTGGTGCGCATTGCGCACCCTACAAACTCAATTTTTAGTCATTTTCACAATACAAGATGCCTCCAAAACTACTACAGTTTCATTCTGAAAAACAGCACAACTTGTCATTGCTGGAGCTAGTGCGGGAATTTTCCCTTGTTTGAGAGCAAGCATCGCCTCCGCTGTCCCATCAAAGTCATCCATCCAGCCGTAATCTTCTACATACTTCAGAGTCAAAGCATTCCGAGTGAGCATCCAAAAATCAATTCCATAGCTGTTAATAAAGTTTTGCAAAACAGCCAGATCGTCCGTATATTGAGCGCGAATTAAATCGCTAACTCGCTGCTGAAATCTGCTGTAGTAGCCTTTTTGATACGGCACTGAATATTCCTTTGCCACCAAAACAGAACGCTGGCTAAACGTCGGTATGTTGTCGGCTTCGGAGGCGATCGAAGCAATCAGGATATTTTTAGGTTGTTGCTGAAAAAAATTGTACAAACTGGGCATTTTACCTTCTATATACCCGACTATCGGAAACTTTTGAACAAAGCAGGGATAAAAAACAACGGCAGCAAGGATTATGGCTGTGGTAATTAGTACAACTAAATTTTTGAATTGAAATGTTGTTTCGGTTCTTGATGCCCAATGGCAGATTCCATCGATAATTAACGTTAGGACGATCGCAGTTAGCGACACGATAATAAATCGCAAGCTGTAGGCAGTATATCGTCCAGGTTGATAAAGCTTAAAAATGGTAGCGTGAGCCGCTAAAAACATCGCCGATGATGCTAAAAATAGCTGAAGTAACAGCCAGATTTTGCTACTAATGCGACTCGCTAAGGGAAAGGCCGATCGCCAAAACAGCAGCAGCGGAAATAACAGCGCCACACAGTGAGTTACAGGCGTAAACAGCGACTTGGGAAACATCCCGCTGCCCCTACCAGTCAGCCAATAATCTACCGGATTGGGACGAAAAAAAGCATTTCTGCCGTCTGGTGCAAATACTCCCATTTTCTTGGCTTCGGCTGCGGTATAAGTCGGACCAAATTCAGATTTATCTAAGACATAGGGCAGCATTACTAAAAAAATTATTCCCAAGCCTGTAGTGCAAAATAGGTAATTTGTGCGATCGCCCGACAAGCGCAAACGGCCGTTTTCCCAGCCTAGCAGCCGCAAAACTAAAATTCCGGCAGCAACCAAGGCGTAAGGAGGGTAAAATAGTCCGATTAGGGCGATAGCCCCCAAACATGGCAGCAACAAATTCCGGGATAAATAATATAAAAAACCGAGAAATATCGGGTAGATAAAAGCTCTGGGCGTTGCGGAAGCTAAATCGTCAGTCATCCACATATGCTGATTTAGCAGCAAAGATGCTATAAATCCAGTCAGCGGCACCGGCAGCATTTCTAGGCAAAGTCCAAAACAGTAATAAGTGGAGATTAAGCCGAGAAATAGCGGCAATATTTTGTGCAATAATAGGGGGTGAATGCCGATGGTTGCTGCTAATTTGTAGAGCGTGCTGTATCCGGCGGGGGCGACTGATTGAAAGTAGTTAGCAATGAAATCGTTGGGGAACAATTGTCGATCGACAAACCGCATCATCCAGAAAACGTGCTGCCTCGCATCGTCTTGCACCACATACTCGGCGCTGAAGG
Organism: Microcoleus sp. S36a_B3; assembly: GCF_036700745.1. Classification (NCBI taxonomy): domain Bacteria; kingdom Bacillati; phylum Cyanobacteriota; class Cyanophyceae; order Oscillatoriales; family Microcoleaceae; genus Microcoleus; species Microcoleus sp. S36a_B3. The sequence goes on from NZ_JAUBPN010000029.1 coordinate 46,485, forward strand.
CTTGCTGCATACCCAAAAAACCATAAACTGCGGCAAATGTCAAGCTCAGAGTCAACCAAAATATTGTGTGCGATCGGGATTTTTCATCCACAGTCGCCGTCAGAAACTTGTGCAAGCGGGCTATTAATACCATTTAAGATTTGAGATTTGAGATTTGAGATTTGAGATTCGGAATAGCTGATATCGTTTCCGGTTGCATCGCAATAATAAAATCGAGTCAACAGTCAGTAGGGGCGATGCCCCCGTGCCCGCCCTCTTAACAGTCAACAGTCAACAGTCAACAGTCAACAGTCATGTATGAGTGCAACCGGAATTGATATGATTCTTAAAAGTAGGACTATATCATATCTGGTCAATTAAGCTGTTGTCCATTTAAATTATATATTTCGACGATCGATCAAAAATACCCCTCAAAAAAACAGAAAATCGCCCGCTAACAATCATTTTTCCGGCCGTTATGTCGTTTCCGCTTGCATCGGAATGATTTAACCTTATTAGTACACAGAGTACACAGAGGGAGAGGATATATATCTGAATCATTCCGATGCTACCGGATTTGATATTAGATGGGTTCCCAGACTCTTCGACAGTAACCAGTTACAACCTTTCAAAGAAAACAATAGTAAGGTGCGCGTTGCACACCCTACAGATCGAGTTTTTGTGTCTGGGAGTATCCTTTATATTTTTAAGCTGGAAATGACACAAATAGAGAAGCAATACCGATCGCGATCGCACCAATCCCCATCACAAAAGACCAGAAACGGTGATAACTGCTAACCGTCGTACCGCTATCGCTTTCAAGCCGAATCAAATCCATCCAAGGCGCGACACCCCGGCGGAACCAACCCAAAGCGCTAACATCCATACCAATCAAACTTTTAACCCGTTTCATCCCAAACAAAAAATTACCAATCGGCCCAAAACGAGAAGCATAGCGCAGATAAATCATTCCCGTTTTGTCTTGCAGTTTGAGATCGGAACCAAAGGCATAACCCGCATCGCCGCGACCAATTAATTCGCCTTCCAGTTTCGCAGGTTGACCGCGCAAAGGACTCGCATAAGGGTCAGACATTAAGGTTAAAACATCCAATTGTTCTGCTTGTGCGTAATTGGGGAACATTACCAAAGCTTTGAGCAAAATTCCCGCGCCCAAACCGATGAAAGGACAAGCAATCATCATCATCGGATTCGCAGCAGACAGCGAAATGCCGATCGCAAAACCCACCGCCAAGCCCAGAGTTTCCGCACTGTACAGCAGCAAATCGAACACAAAATTGCCGTACAATTTCCGCTTGCTCAAATTGCGGCCTTCCCCAACAATTCTGCCCATATCAAACTCAATATTCAAACCCAATTGTTCTGCGTAATTGCTCAAAGCGCGAACTCGCTTACCAGTTAGCGGGTGAGTTGAATTCAACTCCATCCACCAAGCCCAAGGATTAAACATATCCCACAAAAACACTCGCCCAATCTTTTGGGGTTCCGACGCAATACGGTAAGCGGTACCAGTAGAAGTTGCAGCTTTGGCATCATAAATGCCCAAGGCGCGAGTTCCTTCTAATAAGCGGCTGGGTTCCGTTCCTCTTTGTTTTTCTTCCAAAATACCGTAAGCAATTTTTACCAAAGCGCGGGATAAAGCGTTGGGATTTCCGGTAGTTTCGGCGGCAAAATGGTCGGCAAAATATTCTCGCGTCCGCGACAAATACAGCAATAAATAAGTGCCTGCAATGTAAAATAAATAAGCAACAGCAGCTACAGTACCCGCCGCATCTTTAGCTTTGTCGCCGCCCTTACGACCGAGCCTTTGAGCTGTTGTGTAAATTAAGTAAGTAAGTTGTACCAAAGTCGAAGCTAAAGTCATTACTGCAAAGTCCCAGTGGACGATGTGACCGAGTTCGTGGGCGTAAACAGTGGCAATTTCATCGTCGTCTAAATAGGTGAAAAGACCTTGACTAACGACTAAGCGAGCGCTGTTAGGAAAGGAACCGTAGGTAAAAGCAGTAGGGTTTTGGTCGTCAATAATTCCTAACCGTGGCTGAGTCAGTTTTTTCTGTTTGCAAACCTTCTTAATAACTTTCGCGGTTTCGGGACTGAGGTTTTCAATTTCTGCTAGGGAAACCCAGCGAGTATTGTAAAGCCAATTTTGGGTTAAGTCCATTAAGTAAGGCGATAGAAAAAAAGCTGCTATGTTAAAAATTAGAGTTATGGGAAGTGCGATCGCCAATCCGGTAACTGGATCGGGACTGTTGATAATCAAAACTGAGGCTAGGGATAGCGCCAACACCATACCAAACAGCAGGGTGATGGTGACGCCGGAAGCTAAAACGAGATTTCCGCCAGTTTTCTGTATAAGTTTAACGCCGGCTTTGGGCGATCGCCCTGCCTTGCGTAAAGGAGCTTGAGATGACATAATAATCTCCAAAGGTTATTGACAAATGGTAATCGCCGTGGGATTTTATCAATACTTCACTGTTTTAACCTGTCAGTACGGATCGCGGTAAGGAGTCTCAACAAAAATATATAATTTCGTCTGTTTTTTTAAGATTGAAAACCGCCCGCTAAATTTATTTGTGGGGATTCAATTCTCAACTCAAAACCGAAAACTATTTAAAACTTACTGCTATGTCGATTATTGAAATTGCCCAAAAAACGCGCGCATCTGCTAGAAAATTGGCAGTTTTGTCCGCCGATGCTAAAAATCAAGCGATTGAGGCTGTTGCTAAAGCTTTAGAAGCTGCTGCTGCAGATATTCTAGCGGCGAATGCTGCTGACTGCAAGGCGGCCCAGGCGGATGGGATTGCCAAACCGCTGTACGATCGCCTGAAGTTGGATGAGAGCAAGTTGAAAAGTGCGATCGCCGGCGTGCGAGATGTTGCCAAACTCCCAGACCCGATCGGTGCCGTGCAAATTCACCGCGAATTGGACACAGGATTAATTCTGAAGCGCGTAACCTGTCCTTTGGGCGTTTTAGGCATTATTTTTGAAGCGCGTCCAGAAGCCTTAATTCAGATAGTATCCTTGGCAATTAAATCGGGCAACGGCGTTATTCTCAAAGGTGGCAAAGAAGCAGTCCGTTCCTGCGAAATCTTGACAAAAGTCATCCATCAAGCATTAGCAGAAACAGCCATTAATCCCGCAGCAGTGCAGTTGCTCACCACGCGAGAAGAAACAATCGAACTGCTGAAAATGGATGAATACGTAGATTTAATTATTCCCAGAGGTTCTAATTCCTTCGTGCGGTTCGTGCAGGAAAATACCCGGATTCCCGTGTTAGGACACGCCGATGGAATTTGTCATTTGTACGCAGACAAAGCAGCCGATATTCAGAAAGCTGTAGAGATTGCGGTGGATGCTAAAACTCAGTATCCCGCCGCCTGCAATGCCATTGAAACTTTGTTGGTTCACAGGGATATCGCCCCCAAATTCCTGCCCGCTGTCGCCCAAGCTTTGCAGCACAAAAAAGTCGAATTGCGGGGAGACGAACCAACTCGCCGCATCTTAGAAAATATTGCCGAAGCGACAGAAACAGATTGGTCTACAGAATACAGCGATTTGATTTTATCAATCAAAATAGTAGATTCTGTGGAAGAGGCAATTAATCACATCAATACTTACGGATCGAGACATACAGATGTGATTGTTACGGAAGACAGCGAAGCGGCCGAAACTTTTTTAAATGCAGTCGATGCAGCCGGAGTTTATCACAATTGTTCGACTCGATTTGCTGACGGTTTCCGCTACGGTTTCGGTGCAGAAGTGGGGATTAGCACGCAGCAAATGCCGCCTCGCGGGCCTGTTGGTTTAGAGGGTTTGATTACCTATAAGTATCGAGTTGTTGGAGACGGTCATATTGCTGCGAGTTATGTCGGGAAAGATGCTCGGGAATTTACTCATCGGGACTTGTAAGATACAATAGTGCGATCGCCCCGATCGCGATTTGCCGATTCACAAATTATCGATCGCACTCGCGATTTCAGAAACCCGGTTTCTTTCTATATTTCTCGTTACCAAACGCAAAACTCGTAGAAACCGGGTTTCTAGCCCCATGTGTAAGCCCTGAAACTGTCCCAAGTGATGTTTTAACGCATAAAATTTATATCGACTATAATTTAAACAGTCAAACTCCTCTCCCCATCTAGCTTTATGACCATTACTCAAGATGCAGGTGTCAAGAGCAAAGCCTTTGATGATTTAATTAATTCATTTAATCTGATCAGAACCCTCTACACCATCCCCGATTCACGGGAAACTTTTAAATTCATCATCGATCAACAAACAATTACATCCTTAATTATTGAAGCTCACGATCAAATTACCACCCTATTTCCTGGCGAAAGATTAGAATTAGAAGTCAAAACAGACCCGGAAATAGCCGGAAGTCAAACTCTTTGGATTAATATCTATACTAAACTCGAAGTCGATGAAGCTTTTGATAAATTAATGATTCTGGATGAGACTTGGTGGATAGAAGCTGTAAGCTCTGTGACTAACAATAAGCTGCATATTAATCTAGAATGGGAATCAAATGAAATTTGATTTGTCTGAGTATTTGAATTTAGCAACCGAGTTAGCGGCTTTGTCGAGCGATTCAGACGATGTTGAAGCTAAATTACGTTCTGCTATAAGTAGAGCTTACTATGCAGTTTTCTGCTTGTCGCGAAACTACTTGCGCGATATTGAAAAAGACCCCCGACTATCTCGCAAAAACAGTTCAAACATCAATGAGCATCAATATGTAGCTGAGGAATTCATTTTTCACAAATCTAAAAACAAAGAAATGATAAAAACGGGGGAAAATTTAAGTAGATTAAGAGAGCTTAGAAATAAAGCTGATTATGCAGATACTATATTTAATTTACAAAAAGATGTCAACTATGCTTTAAAATTAGCTCAAAATATTATCTCAGCATTAAATAGTTTAAAACAAGATACTCGCTCTTAAGCAAAATGTCTCTTCTCCTTCATCTATCCTGAAAACAAACGATCGATCGCCCTCCCATTCAACCAAACTTAGCTGAAATAAGCTATACTGTGCTCCGGGACTCCTCAACTCGAACAATCCACCGTTGTTTATGTCAAACTCATCCCTCCTCGCCCCTGGTTCCACCCTCGAAAAACGCTACCGCATCATCCGCGAATTGGGCCGCGGCGGCTTCGGGCGCACTTACCTCGCAGAAGATATCAACCGCTACGGCGAAAACTGCGTGCTCAAAGAATTTTCTCCCGTGGTTCAAAGCCCGAAAGCGGCCGAATTGTTCGATCGCGAAGCGAATATGCTTTACAATCTCCAACACCCGCAAATCCCCCGCTTTCGAGAACTGCTTCGCACCGATTTGGGCGGTAATCCATCATTATTTTTAGTCCAAGACTACATCCCCGGCGAAACCTACGAACAAATACTTATATCTCGCCAACAGCAAGGTAACAATTTTACCGAAGCTGAAGTTACTCAACTGCTATTTCAAATTTTACCCGTTTTAGAATACATTCATTCCAAAAATTTAATTCACCGCGATGTTTCCCCCGACAACATCATCCAGCACACTGCTGATAAACTGCCATTTTTAATTGACTTCGGTTCAGTCAAGCAAATCGCAGCAACTGCCCTATTTCAGTTTAGGGGACAATCGGATACTGCGATCGGCAAACAAGGTTATTCGCCCGCCGAACAAATGCGACTGGGAAAAGTTACTCCCGCTAGCGATTTGTACGCTTTAGCAGTCACGGCTTTGGTGTTGCTAAGCGGCAAAAAACCTCAGAAATTGTACGATATCCATAACAAAACTTGGGATTGGCGATCGCACGTCACCGTCAGTCCAAACCTGGGAACCGTGTTGGATAAGATGCTAGCAGAACAACCGGGCGATCGCTACCAGTCTGCAAAAGAAGTCCGCGAAGCACTCAAAGACCCAAAATTATCCCAAATTGGCAGCATGATCTCCCAAATGGTGACAATGAACTTTGTCGGTCGCCCCTTCAAATACAGCACTCAAACAGCTACCAACAACAATACCCCTGTTGTCCAAAACAATCAAATTATCAACAACAACACCAGCAAATTCAAGTTAATTCCTTGGAAAATTCTAGGGAGTTTAAGTGTTGTTTTATTACCGGGTATTCTAGCTTTTAGTGCGATAAAATCGGGTTTGACTCTCCCCAAATTACCGGAAATTCCAAAATTTCCAGACCGATCGCATTCTTCAGATCCCTCCTTAGATGCAGACATCGCTCGTCAAGAAAATATTGGCAAGCGCCGCAAAAATCTTAACATCGAGCCGGATATTTTTTATAATAAAGTAGATGAATTGTTTTACAATAAATATCCAGAATTACAAGGTCGTACATTGACAGAAAAGCCCGAAGATGCACCGATCAGGCGGAAATGGTATGAAGTTGCTGAGAAATTTCTGGATAGATTGGAGAAGGGAGAACAGTTTTGATATTTAAGATAGAATTAAGAGTGATTGAACCGCAGAGGGCGCAAAGAGCGCAGAGGGAGAAGGAAAAGGGCAAAAAAAGAGAGGGAAGAGAAAGAGAACTTTATCTGGTTTAATACAAATTGGTTAGGCAACGCACTTTTAGTTTTTTTCACAATGGATTGTATTCAACTTACAGGAATTCGCTGCTACGGCTACACGGGATATTTACCTGAAGAGCAAGTATTGGGTCAGTGGTTTGAAGTGGATGTTACTCTCTGGCTAGATTTATCGCCCGCCGGCAAAAGCGATAATATTGAACAGACTCTCGATTACCGAAGTGCAATTACTCTGATTCAACAGCTTGTCAAAAACTCGAAGTTTTTATTGATAGAAAAACTCGCAGATACGATTGTTCAAGAGCTTTTAGAACTGCATTTAGTCCAAAAAGTTAAGCTCCAACTCTCCAAACCGGCCGCTCCGATTCCTGACTTTGGCGGCAGAATTACTCTGGAAATTACTAGAAGTCATTAGTTATTAGTCCTTAGTCCTTAGTCCCTAGTCATCAGTCTTTAATCTGCATTAGTTTGTCACGAATGACTGATGAGTCATGACTATTGATTAATTCACTGCTTCCCAGGTTCTAGCGCCATCTAGATCAAGAGGCTCTACCTCGTTTGGGGAAAGGGAGGCAGAGCCTCCGGGTATGCGTTACCAGGCTAGAGCCTGGTAACGAGTATAATCTGCATCAGTTTGTCACTAATGACTAATGACTAATGACTAATGACTAATGACTAATTACCACTTCAGCAAATTAAACTCTTCCATGTCTACAGTGTTGCGGTTGCGGTAAATCGCCAAGACGATCGCCAAACCGACTGCAGCCTCAGCAGCCGCTACCGTCACTACAAACACCGTAAATACTTGACCTTTAATCTGTACGGGGTCAAGATAGTTGGAAAAACCCATCAGGTTGAGATTGACTGCGTTTAGCATCAATTCGATCGACATCAACACCCGCACTGCATTTCGGCTGGTAATTAAACCGTAAATCCCAATGCAGAAAAGTGCAGCAGCTAATAACAGGAAATACTGGAGTTGCAGTTGCATAAATTTTTTGAGTTGCTTTCAGTTAAAATTACTACAAAACAGACAGTTCGGACTTCTTGCATAAATCCATGAGGTGCTTGTGGCGAAACCTACGCAAAATTAGGTGCGCCACAAACACCCTAGAATTACTTTGTTTCGGGTGAGGAAACATCACCTGCTGAAACTAATTCGCGCGGCCGTTCTGGCAAGCTGAAAGCTGGTGTTTCTGATTGTTTGCTTGACAGTTCATCCGCAAAGAAATCGCGGCGGGCTAAGACAATTGCTCCTACCATTGCCATCAACAAAAACAGTGAGGCTAATTCAAAAGGTAGCAAGTAGTCTGTGAAGAAGTGTTTGGCGATCGTTACAATCGAACTTTCAGCCGGTGCTCCTGTTATCGGCACGATCGCCCAAGGAGTAGACACTACCATCGTACCCAAAAGCGCAAACAAACCAGCACAAACCACTGCGGTTGCTACTTGACGCACCCAAGCGTTGGAAATTACGCGGAAGTCTTCTCGTTTGTTTACCAACATGATGGCGAACAAAATTAAGACGTTAACTGCGCCAACATAAATCAATACTTGCGCTGCTGCTACAAAATCAGCATTTAGCAACAAGTACAAACCCGCAATGCTGGTAAATACTCCACACAGCAAGAATGCTGAGTAAACGATGTTGGAGAATAAAACTACTCCTAATGCTCCGGCAATCATCATTACAGAGAGTATGCCAAATGAAACAAGTTGAACCCCTTCGGCTAGATTCACAATTTTTAATCCTCTGTTAGTTGCTAATTGGTAATTGGTAATTGGGCATTGGACATTGGGCATTTGTTATTTGTTATTTGTTATTTGAAAAACTACTAACAAGTAACCACTAACCGCTAACTACTAACTATTCCCGCGAGGCCCCATGCCCCATGCCCCATGCCCCATTACCTACTTTTCGACAATTTCCTCTGGACGGAGACCTGCGCGGCGATCTGTGTAGGAAACTTCGTGGGGGTCGATCGCACCTTTAGGCAAATAAGCAAATTCCCGCATGGGTGTCACCATCGGATCATCTGTAACCTTGTAGGGCAAACGTCCGAGAGCCACGTTATCATAATTCAACTCGTGACGCTCGTAAGCAGCTAACTCGTATTCTTCTGTCATTGACAAACAATTAGTCGGACAATATTCTACGCAGTTTCCGCAGAAGATACACACCCCGAAATCGATACTGTAGTGCTTGAGCTGTTTCTTCTTAGTTTCTTTGTTAAATTCCCAATCCACCACAGGTAAATTGATCGGACACACCCTAACGCAGACTTCGCAGGAGATGCACTTGTCAAATTCAAAATGAATTCTGCCTCGGAAACGTTCCGAAGGAATTAGTTTTTCGTAAGGATACTGCACCGTAATCGGCCGGCGTCTCATGTGGTCAAAAGTAACAGATAGCCCTTGACCGATATACTTGGCAGCTTGAAGAGTTTCTTTGGCGTATTCGCCTACTTGATTGAGGAATTTTAGCATTGTGTTCTCTCTCTGTACTTGAGTTTTTGGTAATTACTAATTGATAACAGGTAATTGGTTAACAGCTAATTTGTGTTAGCTACTGCCTTTTACCTATTATCAATTAACCGCCAAAAGCAAAGGGAAAGGCAAGCTTCAAAGCTGCGGTTAATAGCAAATTAACTAAAGCAACGGGAAGCAAAAACTTCCATCCCAAATTGAGCAATTGGTCGATCCGAACTCGTGGCAGAGTCCAGCGCAGCAGAATTGCCAGAAACAGGAAAAAGTAGGCTTTCAGCATGGTCATTGTAATGCCCAGCAAGCCAGTAAGTACCTGTAACCAAGGGGTCGTTTCGCTCAATCCCAGAGCATTGGTGAGGACTCCGACAGGAATCGGGGATTCCCAACCGCCGAGATACAAAACTGCTACTAGCAGGCAAGAAAGGACGAGGTTAACGTAGGAAGCGATGTAGTACAGAGCAAATTTCATGCCTGTGTACTCAGTCTGATATCCTGCTACCAATTCTTCTTCTGCTTCGGGAAGGTCGAAGGGCAACCGTTCGCATTCTGCGAGGGCTGCGATCCAGAAAATTAGGAAACCGGCGGGTTGTCGCCAGACGTTCCAGCCGAGGATGCCGTAGCCGGCTTGTTGCTGTACGATGTCGATCGTACTGAGGCTGTTCGACATCATCACCACTGCCAATACTGCCAAAGCTAGAGGAATTTCGTAGCTGAGGGATTGAGCGGCTGCTCTGAGTCCGCCGAGGAGGGCGTATTTGTTGTTAGAAGCGTAGCCCGACATCAGTAAGCCGATCGGCTGAATGCTAGAAAGAGCAATCCAGAGAAATATTGCTGTCCCCATGTCGGCGATCAGCATATGCTCTCCGAAGGGGACGATCAAGTAGGACAAAAACACTGGAATCACGACAATGACCGGCCCGAGCGTGAACAGCAGCGCGTCAGCTTTTGCCGGTATAATGTCTTCTTTGAATACCAACTTCAGCCCGTCGGCAACGGGTGCTAGCACTCCCAGAGGGCCGATAAATTCCGGGCCGATCCGCTGCTGAGCTGCGGCGGAAATTTTCCGCTCCAGCCAGACGCTTGTCAGTACCCCGAATACAGCACCGACAACCATCAGTACCATCGGCAAAGGTAGCCAAAGCACTTGGGCGATGTCCGCCGGTAAGCCCAAATCGATCAGGGCTTCTACGAAACTTCCTTGTAAGTCAATTCCTGGGTTCATGTTTCCAGATCAATGAGCGATCGCCATATAATTTTTCACCAGTCCTTCGTAGGAGCAGGCTTAGGGAGCGGGTCTTTGTAAAGATTTTTAATGCTTTACCGCCTATAAGTATATCGCCCGACAGCCCCACAGAACGCACGGACGGGGTAAAGTTCTAATTATCTGAGATCCTAGTTTGGCTAATGAGCGGTAACTGATGGTTGAGTGTTGGCTGTTGGCTGTTGGCTGTTGGCTGTTGGCTGTTGGCTGTTTAGTGCTAGACGCATAAATACCAAAGAAACCGGGTTTTTATGCGTTTCTGCCATCTGTAACGAAGTATTTTGGCAAAAACCCGGTTTCTGGACTACCCGTGGTTGTTTAGTCCTATGAGCGAGATATAGCCCAAACAAAAGGGCCCAGAGTTAACTCTGGGCCCTTTTAATGTTGTAAAGCGACTTTCAAACGGCTTAAACCATTGATTTTACGTCACCTTTGAGATGGAACTGGGCAGAATCGAACTGCCGTCCAAAATGGGTATTTACCTTCCGATCGTTCACAGGTTTATCCCCTCTAATCCTTGGGGAGGGAACCATCTTTATCCCAAATGGGGGGATTTTCTAGTGATTGCTTTCCCGGCTAGACGACTAGAAACGTTTAGCTAGGGCATCCGTTGGGGGTTGTTATGCTGCTATTAACGGAGTTAAGCGGCATACACTCTAAACCAAGCTCAAGAAGTTTTTAGGCTACAGCTACGGCTTTGCGAGCGAAAGGAACGATGTTGTTCGCATTTACTATTTTGTTTGAGCCGATATTAGCGAGAGTAGACTCCCTCTCGACCTGCATCACGGAGCAGCTTTCGCCACCCTGTCGAAACCATTACAGCCCCTCGTGTTCTCTTATCATAGCGAATATTTTGTTTAACGTCAATCGATTTTGGATTGAAGATTTTGGATTGGGGATTTTGGATTGGGGATTTTGCACAAGTCGTCGATCGATACATTCACCGCAGATTTCAGGCGGATCAACACTGATTGACGCAGATAATTTCAGTCTGACGCACCGAACTTAGGTCGATCGTCCTGGATTAATGCAAATTTTCGTCCCAAACGCCGATGTAAATCCGATCGCGCTCGTTGCGTTCGATCGTACCTGAGAGCGAACCCTTCCTAAACGCAAACCGATTAGTCCGGCGCTGCTGCACATCTCGGAACCCCTGCAAAATCTCCCGGCTTGCGCCGCCCACCATCCCGTTTAAGGCGGTTTTGACTACCAAATCGTCCACTGACGGGGCAAAAGAACCCTCTGTTTGGACTAATTTGTCGGAATCGCGATCGTAAATGTAGCCGAGAGTAATTCGGTTCGGCAATATTTCGTAAAGTGCGGTGCGAGTATTGGGCCAATAGCCCCGACCTTGAGAGTCAGTGGGTTGTCCCAATTCCGCTAAAATCTGACTTTCTGGCGTACCAACGGCATATCCGGGGATTGCGGGATTCCTCCGATTGCTGGTTGTCGGTTGTTCGCTGGGTGCGGGCGATCGATCGGGTGGCAACTCTTTATCAACAAGTTTTTCTGTTGGTGTGGGTTCGACAGCCTCTGGAGAAGGGGCGGGTGTTGGAGAAGGGGCTGGTGTTGGAGAAGGGGCGGGTGTTGGAGAAGGCGAGAAAGGTGTTGGAGTTTCCGCAGCAGGCGGCGGAGTTTCTCTGGGAGTCGGAACCGGTGCGGGCGTGGAAGTGGGAATTGGTGCGGGGTTGACGCGCGCGTCTGGATCTGCGGGGGTCGAAGTGCGATCGTCCTTCGCTACAGGTGCGGGTTCGGAAGGTTGCCGGTTGAGGAAAACCCTAGCAACACCGACCAAACCTGCAACTAACAGGGCGATCGCCACGAACCCCAAAATCAACCAAATCTTGCGATTGCTGCCCCCAGAAGACACCACAGTAGGCGCTGTTCTCACATTTGCAGGCGACTGAGCGCCATGTCCCGGCATTACCGCCACCGTCGGCCCAGTGTCCGACCCTGCACCCTGCCCGCGCAGCAGATCCAGCCACTCATCCACGCTAGCAGGGCGATTTTGAGCTTCTACCGTCATCCCCCGCATCACTGCTTGACTGACAGCAGGACTCACTTGAGACCGCAAGTCGCGGGGTGAAGGCATCGGCTGGCTCGTACGGAGAATTGCAGCCACTGGCACCTGTGCTGTGAGCAGAGTATAAAGCGTCGCGGCCAGACCGTAAACATCTGTGGCGGGGGTATATTTTCCTTGGGCGAAATACTGTTCTGGCGGCGCGTAGCCGTCGGACACCATATTAGTGTGATTTTGGGTTGCACCTGCTGTAAACTCGCGGGCAATGCCGAAATCGATCAGCACGACTTCTTGGGTATCTTGGCGCAGGAGAATGTTTTGTGGCTTGACATCTCGATGCAGCAAACCCTTTTGATGAACTGCTTTCAAAGCAGCGCCAATTTGAGTGATGTAGAGAATTGCCAGATTTTCTGGGAGGGGATTGTTTCCACCGACTACCTCGCCCAAATTCTGACCGGCAATGTAGTCCATTACCATGTAGGGCTGTCCGTCTTCGACAAAGAAGTCGCTGACGCGGACAATATTCGGATGGATGCAGGAAGCCAACCGCCTCGCTTCGTCTTGAAACTTGCGATCGAATTCGGCAAAATTGGGTTGCTGCCGCAGAGATTCGTTGAGGGTTTTAATGACTACGGGCTGTCCTAAGTAGCGGTGATTGGCCCGGAAGGTAATCCCAAAGCCACCCCGTCCCAGTTCTTGTTCGAGGGTGTATTTTCCACCTTGTAAACTTTTGCCGATTAGCGCATCCATAGTTTCGGGCGATCGCACATCAAATAATATGGCTGATTATGGCACGTATGGTCGGCCTAGTTACCAGTCTCAAGGGCGATCGCACTCTTCAATTGGTGTTGCCATTCCTTCTCTAATCGATTCCCGCATTCCCGGTACTGACAGTAGATATAATGTTTCCTGTACCGATGCCCAGTCAGATTCAGATAATAACACTGCATTGCTAGTCTGTCCTGCGATCGCGATCTGTTGAAGTGACTGACTCATGGGAGCGATCGACTGCTGCAACTGCTTCTGGGCTTCATTGATTGGGAGCATAATCTTCCACACGATTACAAAGGTATACCTTTTCTGGTCGGATTGGTAAACCATTTCTTGATTTCGCCAATAAATAACCATACATCATCGTTTGATGGCATCAGATAACCTACTGATTCTGGATCTTCTCCCATTTTTTCAAAAACAGCAATCAACCAAGCTGGCCCATGTCCAGTTGCACCAAGATTAGGAAGCCAAGATTCTAACTCTCCTCCCCTGACCGCAAAAATTCCATACTCAGCAAGTTTATCAAATAGATTATTGGCTGCTTCCTTATCCCCGTCAGAGAGGATCTCTACACCGCCATCACGCTTCATATTTTTCCCATCAAATTTGTGTTTAATAGCGTGACGTAAGTTAGCCAAGGACTGATGCTCTAATTCGGGGACAAAACTACTTTCTAAGAAACCAGTCCAAACTTGTCCCCCATCTTTCAGAATGTCGATATCGACGACACCAACGGCTGGGATGCCCAGTTCCCTTAATGGTTTAATTATTGTCTTAACTGTTTGCTTGTTTTGAGCATTGATAAATAAGCAGTTGGCAATCCCAAGTTCTGGCTGATACCGCAGTAGACGTTCATTAATTTCTTGATAAAAAGCACGATCGGCATCGGACTCTGTAACTACAACAAATTCGTAAAATAATCCGCTAATCACGTTTGTTGAGCGTAATAGAGGATTTCTCATCAGCGGCAAAATGTCTTTGTTGGCAAGAACCCGTGCAGTAGGAATTCCTCCACGGTAAGTCAATCTAACTATATTAACTGGCGCACCTGATTGTATGCAGCCCATGACAAAGTATGGGCTATGCGTCGATACAAAAATCCGTTTCTCAGATTCTGAGCTAGTAAGAGCAATTTCCTTCCCTAAACTAAATGCTAAAGAAGGATGCAAAAATGCTTCAGGTTCGTCAATTAAAAGAACAGCAGGATCGCCAGCGATAATTTCTGTGATTATTCCCGTAAAAGCTTTTACACCATCACTGGCTTGTTCAACAAGACTGGCACTCGAATGAAACTGTAAAGCCTCATAATGAATACCACGTTCTTCTAAGTCTGTACTTGGAGGACGAGATGATAAACGGAGCCTCAAATGTCCTAAGTGAGTGGGATCTACAACAAAGTGTAATCCAAATGCCTCATGAATAATTCGTCTGACTTTTTTTCTTTTATCATCGTCTCGAAATAAAACCTGAAAGCTACTGTCAGGATGTTGTTGAAGATCGCCAGCAGGCTGCTGATTTACGAGGTTAATACGATTTCTGCCATCCAGAATCAACGTATTAAATGCAAGATAGAATCTACAAAAGACATGAAGTTGGCTCTTTGTATTTTGAAGTGCCGAAAAAAGTGCCTGCTCATTTATCATATTTCTGTTGGCTCCCTTGCCAACTATAATATGGTCAGGCATTAGCGGTTCATTAGACTGAGGTCTGAGAGTTATTTTTTCTACCTTTTTTTTTGCCATATCGGATGTAAATGAATTAAACTCAATTTCACTCAAAATGACATCCATTGAGTTTAGCTGACCGTTTGTACATAGGTAATATATCTCAGAAAGAACTTTACTCTTTCCAGAGTTGTTTGGTCCTACGAATACGGTTACAGGCGTAGTATCTATTTCTGCTGACGGTTGATTTGGTGCTTTGCCAAATTTTAGTTTGATAGTTTTTATCATTGTTGTTTCATCTGCTTTAGTCGTTTCACAAAAATTGCTACGTTAAGTTTGACACGGATCGCTGGGTGAAGGATGCAGCCCTGTTTGTATCCAAAATCGCCTGGTTGCTCGAATAGAATCTTCCTCTGGATAGCGCATATCGTTCAGATCGAGACGGGTGCAAGTAGCTCGTCCTGTTGGCGTCACACCCTGAATCACTACCCCACCCTCTACCCATACAAAATGCTCAGCCCATTTTTGACGACGAGGATTGAAAAGAGGAACGATTTCTTCGGTTTCTGGATCAACCCCCGCCACAAAATTGTAGCGTCGCTCATTGCAACGACGACAGGCTAAGGCAAGGTTGCTAATGTCATCGGAACCTTCTAGAGACCGTGGAATAACATGATCGATGGTAAAGCGATTCGCACTCAGACGTTCTGGGGAATGACAGTATTCACATAAATAGCTAGCTCTTTCTCGAACCGCCTGTCTCGTCGGATCACTGATCGACATCTTGAGCCACCATCATTGCATTGATATGGGTAAAGATGCGATCTAATTCCCCAATGGCGTCGAGTTCCGCTACCTCTTCTGCCATTAGTTGATCAACCTTTTTCTTCTCTAACAATTGTTCCATACGCTGTTGGAGCGATTCACTAAATTTGAACAACTTCCACCGATCGACCTTTTCAAGGCAAATCTCATGGATTAACGAGGAGGGTTTGTTGAGAATTGAAACCATTATAGGCTCCGAGCTTCGGGTTTTAGGTAGTGACTAGATTATAGCTTTTACAGTCCTAGACGCACCATCGACCGATTCACGGGCAACCACGGGAGATTGCCCTGCAAAATATCAGATAAATCGGCTCACCGCACTCGCATCAAAATATACTATCGAAATGCTGTTCTCGGAACCCTGGCAAGTTGGTAAGCGCCCCGACTGTCCAACAATTGATATTGATTTGGTTGCAATCCTAATTGCACAAATTTCTCGGGATATCCCAGCAACAAAATAGAGGGAGAAGTTGAGTTTTTAGATTCCTTAAGGTAATCAAGCGCCCCTTTGAGAGATCGGTAGTAAGTCACGGGTTCTTCGGTATAAAAAACCAGACTCGGTTTCCAGAAACCAACCATAATAAACTCTTCCCCCGGCAGTTTTTGTTGCACAACAACCTGCGCCAACTGTCTTAGAGGTAACTGGCGGTTGAGATCGACCAAATTGTAGGCGGGAGTCAGACCAAAAATGATAAATGCTACTAAGCCGATGAAGTTAGCAACCAAAATCCAGCGCTGTTTTCGCTTCCAGAGCAAAAGCCCGATCGCCAATGCAGTAGTTATCCAAATCGCACCGCCCACAATCAGCAATCCCGACTGATGAAGTGCTTGCGGAAAATTGGGCATTGCTGGATCGTCTCCCAGCCAGTGGTAGCAGTAGAAAGTTGCTCCGGCTATAATTAGTAAAAATACGACATTGAAAATGTATGTGACTAACAGCCCTCGCGGTAAAGAATTCGGTTTTTTTTCTAACTTTCCCGGCCTGGTTTTGGGTTCGTTACCTGCAATAATATCGCTCCACAGCAGCGTTACCAAAATGGCAGCGGCGGGCAGTAAAGGCAATACGTAACTGGGTAATTTGGTGACAGCGATCGTGAAAAAGCCAAAGATACAGCCGAACCAAAATAGGGCAAATAAACTTAATTGATCTCTTCGCGGTTGACGGCGCCAGTAACTACGCTGCCAAAAACGGGTGCGGGCGATCGCCACCGGCAAATAAATCGACCAAGGTGCAAAACCAAGCAGCACTACAAAAAAGTAAAAATACCAAGGCGCTGAGTGCTTGTTGACTACTTCAGTAAAACGCTGGAAATTGTGATAGCCGAAAAAACTGTCAATATAAGTTTGACCGTTGGCTAAAATAACCCGAACGAACCAAGGCACGGCGATCGCCAGAATAATCAAGATTCCCGACACCGGACGCATTTCTCGCCAAATTTGTGGAAAATTTCCTAAATACAGCCCGAAGCTGCCAATAATCAGCGCTGGTATGACAATTCCCACAGGCCCCTTAGCCAGAATTGCTAGGGCAATTAGTACGTAACAAGTCAGATACCACTTATTGGGAAATACCGATGCAGAAACTGT
>NZ_JAUBPN010000030.1:0-54119 GCF_036700745.1 Microcoleus sp. S36a_B3
GAATTGAAGCAGTCCCAGTCTCAACTGCACCAGACGCAAGCGGAATTGGAGCAGTCCCAGTCTCAACTGCACCAGACGCAAGCGGAATTGGAGCAGTCCCAGTCTCAACTGCACCAGACGCAAGCGGAATTGGAACAGTCCCAGTCTCAACTGCACCAGACGCAAGCGGAATTGGAACAGTCCCAGTCTCAACTGCACCAGACCGAGTTATTCTTTGAGCAATCTCAGGTTCAGTTAAATCAAATTCAGGAGAAACTGGAGGATACCCTATCTCAATTACAGCACACTAGCAATGAATTAGAGCGATTGCAATTTCAGCAAGTTATAATAGTTAGCAATTCAGGCTCAGAAAGTCAAATGGAATACAAACTTTTAGTAGGGGACGCCTGGTGTGCTTATCAAAAAGCCAATATGGCCAAAATGCAATATTTTTTGCATAAATCTTTAAAATGTTCACCTACCTCACGTACAGAAACAATCTTGAACTGGTTAGATAGTTTTTCTGAGTATGCTTGGAAAAAAGGCATTCAGTTTGATACTGAATCTCTGGTTAAATCAGAAGCATGGCAACAGTTGCTCAAACAAATCATTTCGGTGAAGCCAAGGCAATAAGCTGTTAGTTATTTAAAATTAATTTCTTGCATGAATCCCTTACAGCATGGGATATAGACCATAAACAGTGCAGTTTAAATACAGTAGCGTATTCTGTAATTTGATCGTTGTCACAATTTGCCTGTCCATCGCTATATAATCGTAAAACTCATCTTACTAGTCTGCAAAAAAAATATGAATCAAATCCCACTTGTTTCGATCTGCATTCCCACCTACAATGGTGAAGAATTTATTACGGAAGCCTTAGAAAGTGTATTGGCTCAAACATACCCTTATATAGAAGTGATTCTTTCAGATGATGATTCTACTGACAATACAGTTCAAATAGTTAGTTCTTTACAGAAAAGATTTTCAAATAATAACTTCTTGCTGTTTCAGCACGAACGTTATGGAATAGCTCGAAATTGGAATTTCTGTATCGCTCAATCTCAAGGTAAGTATATAAAATTTTTATTTCAAGATGATTTATTAGAACCAGAATGTATAGCAGAGATGGTTAGCTTGGCTGAAGAGGATGAAGAAATTGGCTTGGTTTTTTGTCCTCGTGAACTAATCCTGACAAAAGAGGCTGAGCAGAATCCAGGTTGTATGGATGTGTATCGATATGCTAAAGATGTACATAAAGCCTGGTCTGAACTGAGGTCAGTTAATGTAGGCTATGAACTTCTAGCTCATTCTATTTTTTTTAAACATCCTTTGAATAAAATTGGAGAACCCAGTAATGTACTGCTTAGAAAGCAAGTTTTTGATAAAGTAGGGCTATTTGACTCGGATCTATATCAGACATTAGATATGGATATGTGGTTTAGAATTATGTGCAAGTATAAAATTGGTTTTGTAGACCAATTTCTAGTCAAATTTCGCATTCATCCTAAGCAGGCATCTTACACTAATCTAGGTTTGATAAATGCACTAGATAATCATATCTTAAGAGCAAAGATGCTATATAGCCCGTCATATTTTATAGCCAATCAACAGATTCAACAACAGTTTGCCAAGGAAGTGCGTAACTTAATGAAAGCTGAACTAGAGCAATTATTTGCGATAATTCAGCAGATGCCAATAGAAAATGAGCAGCTTCAGCAGCAGCTCGATCAAGCTGAGTCTCAGTTGAATCATTCTCAGGAACACTTTGGACCATTGAGAGTTCAGCAATTAATATCCAGAAAAAGGGATTTACAGAATAATATACAGTACGGTTTCCTAGTCTGTGACGCTTGGTACTCCTATCAAAATGGTGACTTAAGTAGGATGGCTAAATACTTACAGAAATCCTTGAGCTATACGCCTTTCTCGCTAACGGAAACTCTCTTAAACTGGTTAGAAACTTTTACCACATTCTCGGAAGAAAAAGGCTTGAGATTTGATACTTATGCTCTCAGTAACTCTAACGAATGGAAACAAGTAATTTCATATCTAATTAGCACGGGTGAGAATATACACTTGAGTTCTGCAACTAGCCATTAATCTAAAGTTCTCTCACTGGAAGATCCCTGAAAAGCAATACATGAAAGACAATCTCAAATCTCTCTCTCTAACTTGGGGCGGAACGTGGCGTTTAAGATTGTTGTACAACAAATGTACTTTTTGGGGTTTACACTTTTTTTCGCAACCATAGGCTACCACCTAATTGTAGATGATTCTGTAAAACTTTCTTGAGCAATTCAGGATGTTTATAGAAGGCATAGGCACTGCCAAAAAGAACTTCAAAACCGTGGGTGTACATCAGTAAGGCTCGTACAAGGTATTGTTCATTCCAGCTACGACCTTCATTAATAATCCATTCTCTCGGATATTCGGCAGGTAAAAAAATGTCATGGATATGGATTAATACTCCCTCTGATAATCTCGGAATAACTTCAAAGAAAAGATAATTTACATCGCTACCTGTTTTAGAAACATGAGAAGAGTCAATAAATAAGATATCTCCTCTTTGTAAATTGGAAAAAGTAGACAGAGGTAAATCTTCTACCTTTTGCGCAATCAAATAGTTAATACCAGAAACACCTTTTAATAAAAAATCCCTTGGATAAGGCTCTATGCAGGTGAATTCTAATTCTTCCTTCAAGAAGCGGCGATTGACATCGGCAGTTAATAATGAAGTATAGCCTGAACCTATTTCAATCATCCGTTTTGGTTGTAGATGTCGAAGCATACAAAACAGAATTCTGGAATCACACCAGCCAAATTGCCCATTGTTTATGTAATATGTTATTTCATTAGACGCTTCTAAAGGATAGTCGTACTCTTCTATGTATTTTGGAAATACATAGAAGAGTAAATTACGATGGCTAGCATCATTAAAATCAATCCCCAGCACATCAAATGAATTAGGCCATATCTTAGCTTCGTTTTTTTGAAGATCCCTAATATTGGCAATAGGAGAGTAAAAATGACCATCTGTGAAGGCTTTTGGCTGATCGAGAATAGCAACATCAGCAGACAAGTCTTCTTGAATTAATCTTAATGGAATAGACTCACTTGGAAAATTAATGTTACGCTCTGCTTTGACAGCTACAATCAAATCTTGACCAGTAGAGGCTAGTTGCCGGCCACACCAGCTTCCATAATGAATAGGTTGTACAATGCTTAGTCTGAATTTTTTATAAAGATTCTGGATGAAATTCTCATCATAAGCAACAGCGCCTTCAGGAATATTAGGATCATTAACAGCGTAGTATCCATAATGGTATTTAAACGTCAATTGATAACCTGCTTCAACCAAATTATTTGAGGGCGTCGTCATAAGGTTGAGTGATTCTTCGTTTAATAAAAATACAGTGATTAGGCATCTCCCTCCTGTTTTTAGCACTCTTGCAATTTCTGACAAATAATGTTCTAAATCATTAGGTAGCAGATGAGTGAAGATAGAAGTTAGAAATACTACATCGAAATATTCATCCGGGTAAGGGAATTTATAATCTGATGCTTGTATTGTTCCTTCTGGATTATATCTGTTGCTGTAAATATCAGATACTTGGAACTGAAAATTAGGGTATAGGTGACTGATATTTTCTTGACACCAAGTAATAGAGGGTGCATGAATATCAAATCCTTCATAACTACCTTCAATCCCTAAATACTGTATCAGTGGTAAAGCTACTCGACCGCATCCACATCCTACATCAAGAACTCGACCATTCGGCATCAATTCTCCAAGGTTGATCAAGTGTCCCAAAATAGCATTTCCAATTGCTTTGAAATCACCACTTCCCACATGATCCCTAAGCTGTTGTGGGGGCATTAGTTCATCTATTAGTCTTAATATTTCTGGATTAGCAAAACCTTGACTGGAAGGGCTTATAGTAAGAGGTATTTTTTTATTATCCTTGTCAACAGGAACATCAAGATAATGTTGATAACAGGCTTCTTCTACAGATTTGTAAATTCTTGATTTTAATATGACTTCATCTAAGCGAGGGTCTACAACTTTGCAAAACATTTGTGTGGGTGGTAAATATTTATGAGATAGAAAAAGCTCATCCATATACCATAAATGATCTAGCATAGCTAAATCGTTGTTAGGGTCATTAGCATCGACATTGTAATTATAACCAAAGAATCTATCTATTATTCTACCAATCAAAGAATAAAAGGGAACAAAATACTCAAACTTAAAGTGTTCAGAGAGTAGGGGTAAAATATCTTGAGCGCGAATGCCTTCAAAAGTTGTCCCATTTGCACTCCAATCATAATTAGGAAGTTCTAGTTCAAACCTTTCAAATAAAGCATTCCATTTAAGTCTCTCCGGTAAAGTAGACCATAAAGATTCCAAGAAAGCTTGAGATCTAGGCCATGACATATGACCATTGCGACCAATCATATCATTAATCAAAAAAAAGTACCCTGGCTTTCCACTATTGTGGATGGCTGTGAACAGTCCTTCTAAATTGGTGACGTGATGAAGTGAGTGGCTCGCAAAAAAGCCATCATATTGATGAGAAAAACTAATTTGATTAAAATCTTGTTCAAAAAAATTCATTTCTATGCCCATTGCATCAGCTTTTTTTCTAGCTTCAGCAATCATAAATTCGTTCATTTCATAACAATCGAAGACAACTTTGTTACCTAAGTTTATTCGCTTACATAACTCTAGTTCTTCGCTGCTATCCCCAGAACCTATGCTGGCAATTTTAATCTGACCTTGCTTTGAGTTTGAAAAGCTCTTGATTTCTGAAACAAAAAAATCTCTGAAGTCAGAAAATCCAGTAATCTCTTTTATAACTTTGCTGAGGTATTTAGTAGCTATATATGAGTAGCATGGTGGTAGCTGATGCAACTTGTTTAATTGTTTTGAAAAAGTTTCTTTTTCAATTTCTAGTTGCTTTCTATATTCTCTAATTTGTTGTTCTTCTTGCATACTTCCCCTTTTTTGAAATATTATTGGATGCAAAACTAATCTAGATTCGGAATTTACAGGTATCAAGTTAACTTAAACTTAGCTTAATTGTTCCATGACTTGAGCCAACTGGACTTGCACATACTCAGGAGAGTAAGGAGTAAGAGCTTGTTTAGAATTACTAGCCAATTTATTCCACAACCTCTCACTTGTATAAAGCTGAACAATTTGTTCAGCAAAACCATCAGCGGTATCAGCTATTAATACGCTTTTACTATGTATTAAGCCCATTCCTTCAGCACCAACTGTAGTAGAAACTATCGGCAATCCATATTCGAGGCTTTGCCCAATTTTTCCTTTCATACCTGCACCATACCTAAGTGGAGCCACAAAGACTTTATGACTCAAAAAGAAAGAGCTAACATCTTTAACATAACCTGTAACGATTACTTTGTCAATATTGTCAATAGCTAGCTGTTGGACTGCTAATGGTGGATGACTACCCAGTAACACAACTTTTACGTTTGGTAGATGTACCCATACTTTTGGCATAATCGATTGACAGAGCCATTCTACAGCATCAATGTTTGGTAAATGCTTATAGCCACCTATAAACAAGATATCTTGACGTTCTTGAAAATTTTTCCCTACTACTTCATTTGGTTGATGAATATTGGGTATGACAGCTACCTTACTGATTGATTGATCCAATAAGATAGTTTTTTCTACTTCTGTCACAGTAACAGTCAAGTCTACAAAACGGGCTATACTTAATTCCAGTTCTTGTGTACCTTGCCACTCTCTTGCTTGTTCATCTTTTTCTTGAGAAATAGGTAACAATTCCCATAATCTTTTGAGCCTGACATAATGTAAGTCTACAGTGTCATATATGATTTTGATATTCGCGTTATAATTTCGGATCATGCTTGCATACTTTTGATTAAGTCCTGGACGACAAATCCAAGCAAAATTCACCAATGGCAATCTCTCTTTTATTTGCTCTTCTATAGAATGAGCATAATTTTCACAGCTATATAAAACTTCTATTCCCATCTCTTGCAACTCAGAAGTATATGGCTCTTCTTTAAGAGCCCTATCAGGAGCAAATATGACATGATAATTAAGGTAGTTTTTGAATATCTTAATAAGCTGATAAAGCCTATTCCCTCCTGAATCTTGATCGTAACACGGTAAAGAATCGTCAACGATCAAAATTACTTTTTCTCCACATAGTCTCCTCGGAGCTTGGAGAGGATTATCCGCATGACCAGAAGATAAGTGATTTTCAAGAGTATGCTGCCATTTATTTTTGAATTTTATAGCATTTATCTCTTGATAGCTTTTAGTGCCAGTGGTTGTAGAAGTGCCTGATGTAATACCTTCATAGTGAATCACTTCTGAACTCGGCTGATAAACCACCTTTAAACCTAACTTATTACGAATAGCAAAGCATAAATCTGTATCTTCGTAGTAAGCGGGGGCAAAATTTTTCTCAAAACCATCTAAATCTTCAAATACTTGTTTTCTTACTAATAAGCTGGCTCCCGAACAATAATCTACCGATCTTACATAGTTATACTGAGGAGCATCGGGATTATCCATTCTTCCATAATTCCATCCTGAAGCATTACTCCATATAACGCCCCCAGCTTCTTGTAATACCCCATTAGGATAAATTAATTTCGAGCCTACTGCTCCTACATCTTCATCTAAAAGCATTATTTTTAGCAGGCTTTCTAGCCAGCCTTGACGCACTTCTGTATCGTTATTTAAAAAACATAGATACTTACCATGAGAGTAATCAGCTGCCTTATTACAAGATTTAATGAAACCAAGATTTTTCGTATTGTTTATCAGTCTTAATCCTCTGACATTCTCTAATAAAAATTGTGTTTGATCTTGTGAAGCATCATTAATCACAATAATCTCTACCTCTGTATCAACAGAAATATTACCTTGTAAAGAACGCAAACATTTGAGGGTATACTCTATTTTATTAAAGACAGGGATAATGACTGAAACTACCGGATTATGACTATACGGCAATACTATTATTTTAGCTACTTTAGCTTGATTTATGGGGACAATCTCTATAGTGTTATCTTTATAAATAGTTTTTCTTTCATCTAAAATGTCTTGTAAACATTTAGATGCTTCTACAGATTCAGGTTTCATCTGGAGAACAATTTGAAAAAACATGATGGCTTCGTCATTTTTATTTATTTGCTTTAAAGCCTTGCCTAATTGCAAGTACAATTCTGGTTCATTGGGCTTGAGTGACAACAGTTTGTGATATACTTGTATATCACCAGAGTTCAGCTCAATAGTTTTACAATAGCATTGATAAGCTTTGCCTAAATCAGAATTAGTACCTCGTTGCCGAAATACGTCTCCTAATTTGTGATGAAATTCACTAAGATTTGGTTTAATGTCAATAGCACATAAGTAATTAACTATTGCTTCATCCCATCTTTGAAGTGCTGCCATAGCATCTCCTAAATGACAGTTCACCACATCCGAATTAGGAGCAATTTCCAGCGCTCTGCGATAGGCAAAAATCGCCTCATCGTACCGCCCCAACTGATAGAGAGCAAACCCCAAATGATCCTGAGCCTCCAAGGAATTTGGCTCGAACTCAACCGACTTGCGATAAGCCCCGGCTGCTTGCTCCCACTTTTGCAGTTTCGCCAAAGCATCCCCCAAATGCTGGTAAATCACTGCGGCATTCGGTACGATATCTAGCGCTTTCCGATAAGAGGCGATCGCCTCATCCCACCGCTGCACGATCGACAAAGTATGCCCCAAATAATGGTGGACGATCGCCGAACCCGGTTCCAACTCAGCCGCTTTCGAGTAAGATGCGATCGCCTCCTCCCATTGGCCCTGAGCCGACAAAGCCGTGCCCAATTTATAGTACAGCCAGTGGAAATCCGGTTTTAACTGAAGCGCCTTTCGGTAATAATTCACGGCTTCTGCCAACTCATTCTTACCTTGCAAAGCCTCTGCCAACTTCAGGTACAATTCCCCATCACCCGGATTTAGATCGATCGCCCTTCGCAAGCAATCCATCCCTTCATCAACCCGTCCCAATCTTGCCAAAGCCTCCCACAAATTTTGGTAAGGCCAAGCCGATTCCGAGTCAAGCTCGATCGCTCTTCGTAAACAACTTACAGATTCATCCAGTTGACCTTGCAAGCACAAAGCCTGACCCAAACTATTATAAAACTCATAAAAATCTGGATAGAGATCCACAGCTTTGCGGTACGCTGCCACGGCCTCATCGAGATTGCCTTGCGGTTGCAAAACCTCCCCTAAATTATGCCAAGACCAAGCCGAATTCGGGTTAAGTTCGCAGGCCCTGCGGTAACTTTTCTCCGCCCCATCCCGCTGCCCCAATTTCGCCAAAACTTCACCCAAATTGTGGTGATACCAGGAAAAATCCGGGTTGAGTTCAGTACAGCGCTGGTAGGCGGCGGCGGCTTCTTGTAATTTATCAGACTGTTTCAGGAGGTTGCCTTTGTGAAAATAATTAGAAGCAGTTTCTTCATTCACTTGTAACGAGTTATTCATAATTTTGTACCGTAGAGTTTATTTTTTTTAGCTTGGTCGATCGGGTCGATCGGTATCTTGTATCAGTCTTCTGTGTGAGTCACAATTCTCTCGATCCCCCCTAGCCCCCCTTAATAAGGGGGGGACAAGAATACTCAAATTCCCTCTTCTTAAGGGGGATTTAGGGGGATCTCCGGGTTTCTTCAAAGTTTGAAAAAACGTCCTAGTCCCCTCGAGCCTCCCTAGCCCCCCTTAGCAAAGGGGGGGACAAGAGTGTTGAAATTCCCCCTTCTTGAGTCAGAGTCACAATCCTCTCGATTTCCCCTAGTCCAGGGCGGGCACGGGGCACCGCTACAAGGGGAAAGAGCCTTCAAAGTCCCCCTTCTTAAGGGGGATTTAGGGGGATCTAGACTTCGATACAAACCAGAGAGACAGAGGGCTTGAGGCTTAAGTTTACACCCTAAAATCTTAGAGATATTCCTAATGACTCGGCAGCCAATTCTCGTCCTCCAACCTGATACCGCTGTCTTGACAAGCCCTAGTTAAATGAGGGCTGTAGTAAGGGTCATTATCAATATATTTTTGCCAGCGACTTTCCATCAACTTCGATTCCTTCCTCAGCCGCACTTTCTTTTCAGGCGAGTCTTCGTAACCCCGGCTTTTAGATTCGTGGTGATAGAGAACTACATGAGGCAGGTAAATATTGCGATACCCTTTCTCTAGCATTTTCAAACACAAATCCACATCATTGTACGCCACTGTTAGTTCTTCGTCAAATCCCCCAACACTTTCAAATACTTCGCGACGACACATTAAACACGCAGCAGTTACCGCTGAAACATTATTCATGCCTACCACATTCCCGAAATAGCCAGGAATCGATCGCGGCATATGGTAATAACTGTGACCGGCAACTCCGCCGCCGAGTCCCATCACCACTCCTGCGTGCTGGATTTTGTTATCTGAATATATCAACAAATTGCCCACAGCCCCGATCGAGCTTCTCTGAGTTTGCTCAACCATTGCGTCAATCCAATCGGGAGTAATTACCTCTGTATCGTTATTCAAAAACAGCAAGTAATCTCCCTCCGCTTTGCTAGCAGCGTAGTTGTTAATCTTCGAGAAATTGAAAGGAATATCCAGCCGGTAACTTTTAAACCTTGCTGATTCCTCAGCCGTCCATTTAGCCAGAATTTCCGCCGTGTGTTGCTCTTGACTGCCGTTATCGATGACGATAACTTCGTAGTTGGGATAGACACTCTTAGTAAAGATAGACTCCAAGCAATTGTCCAAAACATCGCCCAAATCCCGCGTCGGAATAATGATGCTTACCCGCTTGTAATCCGCAATCTTGTAACGGGCAATAAAGTGTCCCAAAAAGTAGGGAACCCCTTCAATCCTTCCCGGTTCGCCCCGGCGTTCGATCGCCTCTTGCAACGCTTTTTGGCCTGCATCATAGGCATAGGGTTTAGCATCTACACCGCCAGCAGCCGAACCCGCGTGCATTCTCCAGTGGTAAAGAATTTTAGGGAGGTGAAATATTTTGTCAGTTTTTTCCGTAAACCTCAGAACCAGATCGTAATCTTGAGCGCCCTCAAAACCCGCTCTAAAACCGCCGATTTCATTAATTAGCGATCGCCTGTAAGTTCCCAAATGGCAAGTGTACATCCGAGATAAAAATGAATCCGGACTCCATTCTGGCTTGAAGAAAGGATTTATCAGTTCCTGATCCTGATAAATCTTATCTTCATCTGAATAAATCATGTCCGCTTCCGGGTGGCGGTTCAGCAGCAGCACCACTTCATACAAAGCCTCTGGTGTCAGCGTATCGTCGTGGTCTAATAAAGATACAAATTCACCCGTCGCCAACTCCAAAGCAGAATTAGAACAGTGAGAAATGTGACCGTTTTTGGTTCTGTAAGCTACTTTGATCCGGCTATCTTTGGCTGCATATTCTTGCAAAATTTG
This sequence comes from Microcoleus sp. S36a_B3, assembly GCF_036700745.1. NCBI lineage: Bacteria > Bacillati > Cyanobacteriota > Cyanophyceae > Oscillatoriales > Microcoleaceae > Microcoleus > Microcoleus sp. S36a_B3. The sequence continues at coordinate 10,469 of NZ_JAUBPN010000030.1, forward strand.
CTTGACATGAGGCGCGGTTGATGCATCATCCGCAATGCACAATTCCCAATAAGGATATATCTGATGGATAACTGATTCTATTGCCTCCTGCAAATAATTTTCTGGCGTATTGTAAGCAGGCATGACAATGCTAATCAGCGGCTTGTAGTTAAAGATTTCTAATATTTCCGCCATTTTTCGCAAATCAGCTTCTCTGGGGCTGTTCTTCGCGCGCCACTTCGTGTAAGCTGGGTCTTGACCGAGGAATAGCGAATCTCGCAAGTTTTGATAATCCAAACCAAAAAGTTTCGGATCGAGTTTGCTCGCCGTCTGATAAGCTTCCAGAGCTTCCGAAAGCTTGTCTTGTTTAGCTAAAGTTTTTGCTAAATTGTGGTAAGACCAGCCAAAGTCAGGAGCCACCTCGATCGCTTTCCGATAAGCAGCAACAGCTTCATCAAGCCGACCTTCTTCTTGAAATACATCCGCTAAGTTGTGGTGGGACCAAACAAAATTTGGATTTACTTGTGCGGCTTTCTGATAGCTTTTAATAGACTCATCAATTTTACCCATCCATTTCAGGACATCGCCTAAATTGTGGTGAGTGCCAAAGTAATTGGGATTAATGGCAATTGCTTTGCGGTAAGCACCCACAGCCTCGGCAAATTTACCTTCTTGTTGCAGAGACTCGCCTAATTCGTGGTACTCTGCAGCTACCCCAGGGGTGTCTTCGATCGCGCTTCCAGATTGTCGGCTAGCAGCACTTTTTTCTACCGCCCTACTTACCCCCTTTTTTTTTAACACATCTTCCAACAGCCCAGAAATAGCCTTGTCATCAGGCCGAATCTGCAACGCCATCTGATAAAAGACGATCGCCCCATCCGGCCAACTCTGCCGCACCAAAGCATTCGCCAACTCAACATAAAGGTCAGCATCATTCGGCGCAATCTCCAAAGCCTTGTGATACAACTGCACATCCTCGGGATTCTCCAGAATCGCCTTTCGGTACAAACCCATTGACTGCTGCAAATCCCACTGCGATCGCATCCTCAAAGCATCAGCCAGCTTTTGCGAAATCCACGGCAAATCCGGCTGAATTTCCACAGCACGGCGGTAAGAAGCGATCGACTCATCCCACCGTTCCAGCTTCTCCAGAGCCGTCCCCATGTTGTAATAAGTCCACGCAAAATCAGGATTCAACTCCGCCGCGCGACGGTAAACTGCGATCGCCTCCTCCCACCTTTCCATTTCTAGCAGCGCGTCGCCCAACTTGCTCTGCGACCAGAAAAAATTCGGGTCGATTTCGTTAGCCCGCCGGTACGCAACAACCGCCTCATCCCAGCGTTCCAAATTCACCAGCGTTTCTGCTAGATTGTTGTGCGCCCAAAAATGGTCGGGATTCAGTTCGATCGACCTTTGGTAAGCCGAAATCGCCTCATCCCAGCGTTCCCCCTTCACCAGCGCGTCAGCCAAATAATTGTGCGACCAACTAAAATCGGGATTTAACTCAGTTGCTTTCCGGTAAGCTTCTACCGCCTCATCCCACCGTTCCAACTTCAGCAAAACATCAGCTAAATTGTTGTGAGACCAGCTAAAATCGGGATTTAATTCGATCGCCATCCGGTAAGCATTTACAGCTTCCTCCCACCGTTCCAACTTCACCAGCGACTCAGCTAAATTGTTGTGCGACCAAGAAAGTCCGGGATTATTTCTAATAGCATTGCTGTAAGCATCAACCGCCGCTTCCCACTGTTCTTGACCCTTGAGAATTTCCCCCAATTCGTGATAAGCCGCCCCAGCATCTGGGTTAAACTCAACCGCGCGCCGGTAACAGTCAATACCTTGCTCTACCTTACCTTGCTCGATCAAAGTTTTAGCTAAATTCTCGTGTTCCTCGGCGGTGGCGGATTTCGGGTCGATCGCATAGGCCCGGTACAAAGCCTCAGCAGCCGCCTCAGACTTCCCTAATTGAGTTAAAAGTTTCGCAAAATTGCGGAAAGCACCTGCAAAATCGGGTTTCAGGGCGATCGCCTTTTCGTAAGCAGAAACCGCTTGCTGCCACTGTTCCTGCTGCGCGCAAATGCTGCCGTAATTAGCATAAGCTTCAGCAAAATTCGGATTAATTTCTATTGCTTTGACATAGCAACTTTTAGCTTCATCAATTTTTCCAACCGCTTGCAGGGCGTTGCCGAGCATTTTGTAAAGCGGCGCTTCCGGCTTAATTTGTAGAGCTTTCTTGCAAGCCGAAATTGCCTGTTCCCATTTACCCTGAGCAAAATAACCTTCTGCGAGTATTTTGTATGCTTCTGGATCTTCTGTAGTAATTCCAGCATTAACAGGTTGCTGAACTTGTTGATGCCCAAGCTGTTGTTGAAGTTGTTGCGGTATTTGTTTCAGTATTTCTTGCGGTATTTTCCGCAATATTTGCTCAGGTATTTGTTGTTTAACTTGTTGTTGTTGAACCTGTTGCGGTATTTGTTGTTGAACTTGTGGCGGCTTAGCAGCACCATTTGTCGCGGTTGCACCAGCCAAAGTTTGCTCTCCATCGCTGCCGTTTCTAGCATTAGCTGCGTTCAGTTCAATAGCTTTGCGATAATATACTGTCGCTTCTTCTAACTTGCCTTGTTTTTTGAGGGCTTCGCCGATATTTTGGTAGGCTTGCGCCAGATTAGGATTTAATTTTATAGCGCGATCGTAACAAGAAATAGCTTCGGGCAACCTTTCCTGTAGGAAAAAAGCATCGCCCATACTCAAATGTTCCGAGGGCTTGGCTGTTTGCGGTTCCAAAGAAAATGCGCGGTACCAGCATTCCTGAGATTCTGCCCCTTTGCCAATTTGTCCGAATACTTTTGCTAAATTGCGATATACTCCGGCGAAATTGGGTTTCAGGGCGATCGCCTTTTGATAAAATCCGATCGCCTCCTGCCATTTTTCCTGCTGCGCGCAAAGGCTGCCCAAATTCGCGTATACTTCCGCAAAATTCGGTTCTATTTCCACAGCTTTAGCGTACCAGTGCCGCGCCTCTTCCATCCTGCCTTGAGCTTGCAGCGCCTTACCCAAAGTCTTGTAAGCCGGTGCAAAATTGGGGTGCATTTTCAAAGCTTGCTCGCAGGAGGCGATCGCTTCTTCTAATTTTCCTTGGGATAAATATATTTCTCCCTGTTGGTTAAATTGAACCGCTGTTGATTCTGTATTTACTGTTGATGGCATAGGGGCGGCTCCAGATATAGCAATTTATGTATATATTCAAAACACTTAATAAGTCTACAGCGGTTTGACATCAACGATCGCTCTCTTGTTCCCCAAATTTAAAAATTTTATAGATCGGGCCGGTCTCTAGGGTGTTTTTCAAGAAAGGTAAAGAGGGCGATCGCAGCAGTAAGATGATACAGTCAGGTCGATCGAACTCCTCGGTGCGGGCTGCGGCTGGTTTACTGGCTCTGGAGTTTTGGCTGGCTCTTGGCGAACCTCCTCCTTGTATTTTGGTCGAGTGGGGGCGGGTTGATATAGCAATCCGTTCAGCAGTTTCAATAACTGGTTCCCAGGCTCTTGGCCTGGGAATCAATGTAAGCGAGGCTCTGCCTCGCCTGCGAAAATCGAGGCAGAGCCTCCCGATCTGCGTTACCAGGCTCTGCCTGGTAACGAGTAGAATCATTTATATGATGTCGCGGTGATTTTGATGTTATTAGAGCCACCACCTCAACTTGTCGGTGAAAAGCGCCTGATATTTCGCGATCTCGATTGGCGCGCCTTCAAGCAAATTCAAAGCTTGTTAGGAGAACGCACTCGCGCCCGCTTTACCTACGATAATGGAGTTTTAGAAATTACCAAGTCCCTCGAAGGACACGAACGATCTGCTCGCTTGATAGAACTCTTTATCAGAATCCTTGTGGTTGAAATGGGGATGAAAATTAAGACGATGGGATCGACTACACTCGATCGCGAAGACCTACTCAAGAGCGCCGAGCCAGACAATGGGTATTACATCCAGAATTATGCCTTAGTTGCCGATCGCCCGGTTAATTTAAATGTCGATCCAGCGCCCGATTTAGTCGTGGAAGTGGATATTACTAATACCGATATCAATAAAAATACACTCTATGCAAGTATGGGAGTGCCTGAGTTTTGGCGGTTTAACGGGCGGGTATGGCGGATTCTGCAATTAGTTGATGGAGCCTATGTCGAGTGCGATCGATCTCCGACTTTTGGCATCATTGAAAAAACGGATTTATACCAATTTCTAGAAGTGGCTTTCATTGATGAAGTTGCCGCAGAGATTGATTTTCGTCAATGGGTGCGAGGGCAGATTCAATGCCCAGTAGAGAAAGTGCGATCGGCATAATTCGCAGTAATATCGTGTCCGGTAGGCGATCGTAATAAAAACATTGCTGTCAATTGACCGGACACAATATAATACCAATTATCAACAATCATTTGACATTAGCCGTGCGATCGCACCCAAAGGAGAAGAGTCTTTTTAGCAAAAAACGATCGCCATTTTCCCAAGTCGTGCGATCGCCTTTTTGTCAACAATTAGTTAACAACTATTAGTAATTACTAATCAAGCTCCTGCCGCGGCTGCTGCTTCTTCTTCTACGTCTTCGGCTTCAGAACCTGCTTGAATTCCCAGCACGCTAACAACCACCTGAGTTGGTTCGCCGAGAGCTACCACTCCCGCAGGCAAAACTAATTCCTCAATGTGCAGCGCATCCCCTACTTTTAAATTAGAAATATCTACTTCTATTGATTCAGGAATGCTGTCAGGTTTGCACTTAACTGCTAGTTGGGTCAGCACGGTATCCAAGATGCCGCCTTCTAACTTGACACCGACAGATTCGCCGACAAAACTCAGCGACACTTCAACTTCCAGGCTGTCTTGACTCGCGACGGAGAAAAAGCTCAGGTGGTAAGGATAGCCCTTCCAAGGATGAACTTGAACTTCTCGGAGCAAGGTTTTTCCGCTCCAAGAGAGGTCGGGAATACTGAGGTCAATTAGGGCGTTGTTGACTACGTGCTTTTTGAGCAGGCTTTCAACTGTTTTGGCTTTGACGGTAAGGGCTATGGATTCAGAGCCTTTGTGGCCGTAGAGGACGGCGGGAATCAATCCTGAGCGGCGAAGGGCGTTAGGCTTGCTGCCTTCTGCCCGCTTTTGACATTCTACTGCGAGTTCCATTTTATTACTTTCTGTTGATTGTTTTTACATTTTATCAAATTTGTGCAAAGCGCGATCGAACTTAATTAAAGTCGCTGAAGATTTGACAGTTGACCGTTGACCGTTGACCGTTGACAGTTGTTATATCAGTTCCGTCAGCATCGGAATCATTCATCTCTCTCTTCTCTCCCTCCGCGTCCTCTGCGTTCTCTGCGGTTAAATCATTCCGATACAACCGGAATTGATATTATTGGTCAGTTGACAGTTGTTATTGGTCATTGGGCATTCTTCCCAAGGCGTGTCAACAATGGCCTAAAAACCTTTGTATCTGTAGTTTATATCGGAGCCTCGATCCCCCTAAATACCCCATAAAAAGGGGGACTTTGAGGACTCTGGTTCCCCCCGTCTTAAGGGGGGCTAGGGGGGATCGGCGGGCTAATTCTCAGACTGTTGACACCTACGATTCTTCCCCTCTCCCGCTATCTTCTCGGCCTTCTTCAATCTAAAATCCCAAATCGGCAATCTAAAATGCTTTGGCTGCGGGATGGCCGTCAGCAGACAGCAAAGCGCGCTTGGGCCCATGAATCGGGTCTTCGACAATGATAGTTTGGTCGCGGCTGGCTCCGAGAGATACAATTGCGATCGGCACTTCCATTAAGTCCGCCAAAAACTTGAGATAATCCAATGCTTGTGACGGCAAATCTTCCAACTTGCGGCAATCTTCCGTAGACTGTTTCCAACCGGGAAGGGTTTCGTAAATGGGCTTGCACTGAGCAAATATCCGGGAACTTTTCGGGAAATCTATACAGCGTTCGCCGTTAATTTCGTAAGCAACACAAACTTTTATTTCTTCTAATTCATCCAAAACATCGAGTTTGGTAATTGCCAGACAGTCAAGGCCGTTGATGCGAACTGCGTAGCGGCCGATTACTGCGTCGAACCAGCCGCAGCGACGTTTCCGGCCGGTTGTGGTGCCGAATTCTGCACCTCTTTCGCCTAAAACTGCGCCTATCCCATCGACCATTTCGGTAGGGAAGGGGCCTTCTCCGACGCGGGTTGTGTAGGCTTTTGCTACGCCAATGACGCGATCGATCGCTGTGGGTCCGACACCAGTTCCCACGCAAGCGCCGCCCGCGATGGGATTGCTAGAAGTAACGTAAGGATACGTGCCGTGGTCTAAGTCTAATAAAGTGCCTTGCGCGCCTTCAAACAGAATATTTTTGCGCGTGTGAAGTCCCTCATAAATTTTCAGGGAACTGTCTACTACGTGCGGCCGCAAACGTTCTGCATAAACTTGATATTCATCAAAAACATCTTGCGGATTGAGAGGCGGCAAATTGTAGAGTTTTTCCAGAATGACATTCTTATGATGAATCGTCCATTCCAGTTGTTCTCGGAAGCCTTCCAAGTCCATCAAGTCGAGCATCCGAATGCCTGTGCGTTCCGACTTGTCGGCGTAAGTAGGGCCGATGCCGCGTCCCGTCGTCCCGATTTTATAATTTCCCCGCTGTTGTTCCGATGCCACATCGATTAATCGGTGATAGGGCATGGTGATGTGAGCCGTCTCTGAAATCATCAGGGAGGCAGTCGAAATATTCAGTTTTTCTAGCTGATCTAACTCTGCAATTAAAACTTTAGGGTCAATTACCGTGCCGCAGCCGATGATACACTGTGTCTCGGGATAGAGAATCCCAGACGGAATTAAGTGCAGCTTGAAAGTTTGACCGTTGACTACCACGGTGTGACCGGCGTTGACGCCCCCTTGGTACCGTACAACGATATCTGCGGATTTGCTGAGCAAATCGGTAATTTTGCCTTTTCCTTCATCGCCCCACTGGGCGCCGATCACAACTACGTTAGCCAAGGGTTTCTCGCGTTCAGTTCAGGTTGACACAAACTCCGATTATGTACGAATGTGTCGCGGATGTCAAATATATTTTTGTTACACTTGAGAAAGTTGAGGCTCTATGGCGCTTTCAACCCACTTCCAGCACGATCGGGGGAGAGGGGGAGAATGGGAGAGGGGGAGAATGGGAATAGTCCCTGGCAAATATGCAGCTTAAATGTGGAGTCGCTTACCTGCTTGCAGGAATTAAGATTAAGAGGAGATTACTTTTCTAAATAGATACAACTGTAGGGAAGATCCAAGTAATTAGATAAGATTCATAAATCTTTGATTGAGAGGGAAACTGCAGATGTGCTTCGACTTCCCGAAGGGTACGGAGATAAACGCAGATGAATGCAATCTTGTTGATTGTCGAGTAATTTATTCCCCAATTATTCAATCCAAAATCCAAAATCTAAAATCTAAAATCCCATGACTTTACACGCTGAGTTGCACCGACATTTAGGCGGTTCTGTGGTTCCTCGGATTCTGTGGCGGTATTTCGATCGCCATAACGCCGCAATGGTTGAGAGATTTCAACAATATTCGGAGTTTGAGGATTTTTACACTCGTCCGCGCAATACTCTCGATGAGTATTTGGAACTGCACACACTGGTAGAAAGCGTGCAAACTGTGGAAACTTTGCCTTATTTTATCTATCGGTTGATGCGCGGCGCTTACGTATTTGAAAATCTGGCTTATTTGGAGTTGCGCTATACGCCTTATTTGCGGACTCCAGAGCATTTGGATCAGTCAAAACGCATTGATTTGATGGCAGAAATTGTACGGGTTGTGGGTAAGGCCAGTCAAATTGGCGATTGTCCGATTGTGACTAGCCAAATTTTGTGTATGCACTCGCGTTTACCCTATGAGGTGAATCGGGCGATCGTCGATTTGGCGGCCGAGATGGGAGAATATGTTTGTGCGATCGATCTTGCGGGCGGTGATGCTGCTATTGGCGATCGCCTGGATGAGTTTGTCGGATTGTATCAGTACGCAAGGTCGATCGGCATTAAGACAACCGGCCATCTCTACGAAACCACCTCTGGCTGTTATCCCGAACTTTTGCCCTATTTGATGCGTATCGGCCACGGGATTCAAATTCCGCTAAAATATCCCGAACTGCTGCCAGAAGTCGCGCGCAGAGGTCAATGCTTGGAGGTTTGCCCGACTACCTATCTCAAAACGGGGACATTGGAGGATATGGGGGAATTGAAGGTAGTGTTCGATCGATGTTTTGAGGCTGGTGTCGATATTGCTATTTGTACCGACAATGCGGGATTGCACAACGTGCGGCTGCCTTTTGAGTATGAGAATTTGTTGACTCGGGATATCATTGATTTTCGGCAGTTACAAGCCTGTCAAGATGCTGCTTTTCGCCATGCTTTCGCGTGGCCCTACGGGGAGAGGCCTGTAAAAATGCTGACTGGTTTGTTGCAACATTAGTCGGTGGAGTAAAATTTAACGAACCGCGAAGGCGCAAAGGAAACGAAGGGTAGGACATGAAGGAAGAGAAAGAGGGAGATAGGTAGATGTCTTCAGCAAAAGACTATGCTTGGAAATAAGAAAAGCTCTTTCTTCTCTTCCTTCGCGCTCTTTGCGTCTTCGCGGTTCGTTTAAAAGAGATATTTGTAAACTTATAATATGTGTCGGGCGATCGCCAATCGGTAACAAGTTATAGTTTGGACACAAAAGTATCAAAATAAAAGGATAAAAAAATATGACAAATATGGACGCTTATTGGATGCCTTTCACGGCTAACCGACAGTTTAAAGCAAATCCGCGCATCTTGGTTTCGGCAAAAGATATGCACTTTACCACCGATGATAACCGCTCAATTCTCGACGGGATTGCGGGGCTTTGGTGCGTGAATGCAGGGCACTGTCGCCCGAAAATTGTTGAGGCAATTCACAAGCAAGTATCGACTCTAGATTATGCCCCACCTTTTCAGATGGGACACCCCGGCGCTTTTGAATTAGCGGAACGTTTGGTGAAGATGATTCCGGGCAATTTCGATCGCGTTTTCTTCACTAATTCTGGTTCCGAGTCTGTAGACACTGCTTTGAAAATTGCGATTGCTTATCACCGGGCGAAAGGTGAAGGAACTCGTCAAAGATTAATCGGTAGGGAACGCGGTTATCACGGCGTTGGTTTTGGGGGAATTTCTGTCGGCGGTATTGGCCCTAATCGTAAGTTTTTTGGCAGTTTGCTGACAGGAGTGGATCATTTACCTCACACTCATAATTTAGAACACAATGCTTTCAGCCGCAAACAACCGAAATGGGGCGCGCATTTGGCGGATGAATTGGAACGGATTGTGGCTTTGCATGATGCGTCTAATATTGCGGCGGTAATTGTCGAACCGGTGGCGGGTTCTACGGGGGTTTTGATTCCGCCGCAAGGTTATTTGCAGCGGCTGCGGGCGATTTGCGACAAGTACGGAATTCTGCTGATTTTTGATGAGGTAATTACGGGTTTCGGGCGGCTGGGTTCGAGTTTTGCTACTGAATATTTTGGGGTGGTTCCCGATATTGTGGCGGTGGCGAAGGGGATAACTAACGGTACTGTGCCGATGGGGGCGGTGTTTGTGAAGGAGGGAATTTATGATGCTTTTATGAATGCTCCTGAAAATGCGATCGAGCTTTTTCACGGTTATACTTATTCCGGCCATCCCCTAGCCTGCGCTGCTGCTTTGGCGACGCTGGATATTTATGAGGAAGAAAGGCTGTTTGAACGGGCTAATAAGTTGGCTGATTATTGGGAAAATGCGGTTCATTCTTTGAAGGGCGTGCGCCACGTCATTGATGTGCGAAATCTCGGACTTGTGGCGGGGATTGAGTTGGAATCTATCCCTGGGAAGCCGGGGAAACGGGCTTTTGATTGTTTCTTGCAGTGCTTTGAAAAAGGGTTGTTGATCCGCACGACTGGTGATATTATTGCTTTGTCGCCTCCGTTGATTATTGAGCAGGAACATATCGATCGCATTGTGGAAATTTTGACTGGGGTTTTGCAGGGATTGGAGTGAGATTTAATAAACCGCGAAGGCGCTAAGGACACGAAGGAAGAGAGAAGAAGATCGGGAAAATCTCTCTCTCTTGTCTTCCTTTGCGCTCTTTGCGTCTTCGCGGTTCGTTCAAATCCTTAAACAGCGCTATAATCATTCATAACGAACGACGAACGACGAATAACTATGGTACTGTTAACTGCAAAAATCTCTGCTAGCGAGTTGGCAAATTTAGCTGTAGAGTTAATTCGGAAAGCTGGGTGCGAATACGGTGATGTGCGCTTTTGCAGTTACCGCAGGCAAGGTTTGTATGCGCGCGATCGATCTTTAAGCAATATCTCCGATAATGTAAGTTCCGGTTTTGGCGTGCGAGTTCTGCTAGACGGCGCTTGGGGCTTTGCCGCCAGTCACAACAAAACACCTGCAGAAGTTGCCAGAATCGTCGCTTTGGCTGTAGAAATCGCTAAAGGCAGCCGCTTGACTCAAAAGGAACCGGTGCGCTTAGTACCAGTCGAAAAATATGTCGATACTTACATTAGTTCGATCGCAATTGACCCCTTTTCTGTCCCCGTTGCTGACAAAGCCGAACTTTTATTAACCATCAACGAACGCCTGCTAGCGCACGAATCACGAGGCATCAAAAAAGCTTATTCTTTTTTGACATTCAACCGCGAAGACAAGGTTTTGGCATCCACAGAAGGCTCGCTAATCGAACAAACAATCTACCGCAGCTATCCGGGTTTTGGCTGTACGGCAATTGCGGGCGGCGATGCCCAAAGTCGCAGTTACGAACGCCCGCCGCTAAACATCGGTTACGAACATATTAATCCAGACGATTTGCTTAGTCAAGTCGAACGAGTTGCAGCCGAAGCAATTGAAAAAGTCGCTGCGCCGAAAGTCCCGGCTGGTATTTGCAAATCCCTGATTCTCAAGCCGACAAATTTGTTTCTGACTATCCACGAATCCGTCGGACATCCAACAGAATTAGACCGGGTTTACGGCTACGAATCGAATTTTGCTGGCACGAGTTTTGCTACTACTGATAAGTTAAATAAGCTGCAATACGCTGCACCTTGGGTAAACTTCAAGTGCGATCGCACTCAACCCCACGGTCGCGGTACAATGGGTTACGACGATGAGGGAGTAAAATCGCAAGATTGGTACGTTGTCAAGGATGGAATTTTAGTTGATTATCTCACTGACAGAGAAACAGCTTATCGCCTCGGACGCGCCAGCAGCAACGGTTCTGCCTGCGCTGACAGTTGGTCTAGCGTCCCGATGGTGAGAATTCCTAATTTGGGACTGGAACCGGGCCCGGATGGCGGCAGTCATACTGCTACTTTGGATCAGATGATTGCTGATACGGAAGATGGGATTTTAATTGATGGTACAGGCAGTTTTTCCATTGACCAGCAGCGGCGCAATTTTCAATTCGGCGGTGATGCTTTTTGGAAGGTGGAAAAAGGTAAAGTTGTCGGTATGTTGAAGGATGTAACTTATCATTCAATGAGCACGGATTTCTGGAATCAAGTAGATGCAATCGGGCCGGCTTCCGAACGGGTTCAATGCGGTACTAATATGTGCGGCAAAGGTGAACCGATACAGGTTGCTCAAATGACTCATGCTTGTGTGCCGGTGCGAGTTAGAGATATTCAAATTGGGGGAAGGGCTTAATTCGGAATGATTTAACCACAGAGGGCGCAGAGAACACAGAGAGAGAGCTCTGAGATAAATAATAAAGCCAACAAATTTTCCTAGCATTATAGCTTATGACCGTAACAACATCGCCAGCAATTTTAAGTGAAGACCAAGCGTTATCTTTATTAGAAAAGGTAGTCAAACAATCGGAAGCAGAGGAGGTATTTGTCAGTCTTTCTACTGGCGAAGAATCTCTTTCCCGATTCTCGGAAAATCAAATCACCCAAAATATCAGCAAAACTGTATTTAGCCTCAACATTACTAGCTATTTTGGCAACAAAAGCGCTTCTGCTGCTGTTACCGAATTTGATGAAGATGCGATCGCCCAAACCGTCAAACGATCGGAAGAACTCGCCCGAATTGCCCCCGCAGACCCCGAATGGATGCCGCTGTTGCCCCCTCAAACCTACGATTTGCCCCCGGCGGCGTTTGATGAAGCAACGGCTGCTGTATCGCCTTTAGAGCGGGCAAAAATGGTACAGCAGGCTTGCGCGATCGCATCTGGCGAAGGTGCGGAAGCTTCCGGTACTTTGAGCGCTGAGGCTTCGCTATACGCGATCGCCTCGTCAACGGGACTCCGCGCCTGCAACCACTCTACAGAGGCGAATTTCGGCTTTACAGCCCGCATTGGAGACGGTTCTAGCTGGACGGAAAGCACGGCTTGGGGCATCCACGAACTACAAGTCGCCGAATTAGCCGCACAAGTTGTCTCGCGCGCGAAAGCCTCCCGCAACCCCCGCGAAATTACTCCTGGTGTTTATCCTGTAATTTTTGAGGGCGCTGCGTTTGCAGATTTGCTACCGTGGGTAATTTGGGCTATGGATGCGCGGGCGGCGGATGAGGGGCGATCGTTTATGTCGATCGCCGATGAGTCGGGAAAACCCGCTGGAAACCGCGCGGGAGAACAACTTTTCAGCCCGTTAGTGCAGGTACTGCGCGATCCAAGTCATCCTTTGTTGCGATCGGGTAATTTTTTCGGCAACGGATTCAACAATAACTATTTGGAAATCATCAAAAATGGTATCCCTCAAAGTTTGTCTTATTCTCGTTACTGGGCCGCCCAAAAAGGCAAAGAGTCAAAAGGTGGTTATTACCCGATCGTGATGACAGGTTCCGATCAAAGTTTAGCAGATTTAATCGCTCAAACCGAGCGGGGAATTTTTGTCAGTCGAGCTTGGTATGTAAATTACGTGAATCCGAAAACATCGGAAGTAACCGGCATGACTCGCGACGGTACTTTCTGGATTGAAAACGGTAAGATTGCTTACCCGATTAAAAATTTCCGTTTCAATCAAGTTTTACCTGATATGTTGCGGGATGTGGATGCAGTTAGCGAAGTGAAACGTTACGGCGGTATTGTCGTACCGGGAGTGCGCGTGAAAGCTTTTAATTTCACGAGTATTACTGACAGTTTGTAACTCGCGCAATATATATTGCAATCCTAAATCATTTGTGAATTTCTTACTCCCTCCCCTTGTTAAGGGGAGGGTTGGGGGGGGGTAAAAAAAATTATGACCCCTGCAAGGACAGCTATAGTATTTTTATAAATTTAATTTAATCAAAAAATGCCTCAAATAGATATACGTCCGGTTGAAAACGCACAAGAATTAGAAGAGATGTTTTACCAGCGGTGGTTGGTTTTGCGATCGCCCCTAGGCATGGAAAAGGGCCGCGAAAGGGACGATCGCGAAGATGGCGCTGTGCATTTAATTGGAATATGCGATCGCCAAATTATCGCATCGGGCAGACTTCGAGAATTATCCCCAGAATTGGGAACCATCTCTTATATTGCCGTACTTCCTGAATTTCAAAATCAAGGAATTGGCACTAAACTCATGGAAAAATTGCTCGCACAAGCCAAGGAAAATAATTTCAAAACTGTAAGACTGATGTCTCGCATTAACGCCATTAAATTTTACCAAAAACTCGGATTTTCCGAACAAGAAAAGCCTTTTGATTACCTGGGAATTCCGCACGTATTCATGCAGTTAGAAATTTAATCACCGGCACATCCTACCTGATTCTTCAGTCCCCCTCTGCTGGGACTTTGTTTGACAAGAAGCGATTTCAATCGCCGAATGATAAAGGGGGTAGCTTACAAACATTAACTCCTCCTTCTTCGAGTAAAAATGGAGATTTTCTACAGAATACTTGACAAATTCCGACTCTTTTTGAGCACCACAAGAACCTTTGAGTCGAACACTTTTGCTTTCATCTTTCACTAAATCAGCACGATAACTATAACTACCGTCCGCTTTCTCAAAAGTTAATTCAGCAACAAAACCATCATTTTCTGGATATTTCTCAACAATGCGGCCCGAGACTTTGTAGCTGAACCAATCCCAACCGTAGCGGATGATTAATTCTCGTTCCAAAACCTGAATTGCGTTTGGCAAAATTCCCCAACCACGATAAACTTTATTCAAACATTGGATATCACCAGTTCGCGTTAGAATAGATTTGAACGAAGTGCGATCGAGATTTCCGTAATATCTACCATCAGGCAAATCAATCGCAGTCGGTGCCATGCGGTGTCCGCCAAAATGACTAGATTTCCAAATACGAACATCACTCAATTCTAACTCGGAAACCACAGCTTTTGCTTGGGCATAAAAAGGATTGCCGTATCTGGCGCAACATCTATCGTGACTCCCGTGAGTGCAAACCAAAATATCTCTACGTGGGTTATTTTCAACTTCGCAATCCGGGACTTCTCCAGCTAAATAGCTTTTGACAATTCCCGCCACTTCTTCAATGTTATTCACATTAAATTCGTGTTTTTCGTAACCGCCAAAAACATCTTGGCTTTGATTGTCGTAAATCAAAATTTTGCGCCTATCAGCAAATTTAGTTGGTTCACTATTGATTAACAAAAATCTAATTTTTTGCTTTGAATGCTCTACTTCCTTCACTAAATCCCTTAGATTCTGGGGAATTTGCTGAGAATTAAAAGCTTCTGATTCCCAAGGCAAACAGCATTCAATTAATACATAGGTTTGGTAATTAGTACCGCTACCAATAATATCCTCTTCAACGCATTTAGAAGTATCGGCGCAAAAAAAACTATTCGTCATGTTATACCTCATTGTGTCTCATAAATTACTATTTTAATAACAAAATTATCGCAGTTATAGCGGTTCTCAAGCGTGGTGAGGATAGCCCTATGCCCTATGCCGAATAGTACCTCATATGAGAGCTTGAAAGGCTATATTACTCTTCTATAGTTTTAACTAACAAAAATAATTCCTTCAACAACTAGCCTCGACAAAAGCGGCATTACATCTATTTCCCAATCACAATCCGGCAACCAATCCATCACATCTTCTCCTGTAAAAAATTCTGTACTGAATAGATTCTCCGTAAATTTATCAGTTACTCCTTTGAGAGATACTTCTTTGCCTCCCACAACGATTTTGTATCCGTCCCCGTCAGGCAATTCGCGAATTCTCACCCGCTGAAATTTGGGAATTCTATATTTAGTTTGAATGCCGTAGGGAAAAATGTTGAACCCTGCTTGAGAAGGGAGAGAATATTTCGCCACAGGTTTTGCTAAACTGTCGAGGTAGCTGCTGTACTCTTCTCCCAGATTTTTACTGTTTGCGTAGCCCTGCAATTGGGCAATTAAATTATTTACACTTGTATCGATTGAATCTTGATTTATTCGCAGCGGTAAACTTTGCCGCCACTCTGATTGTTGTCGCAATTCGCCCACCAACCATTCTAACAAGTCTATTCCTGTTTTGCAGTGAATTCCTAATGTTAAATGCAGCGACGGTTCGTCGGAAGCAACTGCATAATGCCAATGTCCGCGCGGTATGTAAAGCACGTCGCCGGGGTGCAAGGTGCAGGTTAAATAGGGTGGGGTTTCTGGCGGCGAAAAAGTCGAGGATTTTTGGTCTGTCAGCGGGTATTTAATTGTGTCAGCAAAAACGTACCACTGTTTGATTCCGTCTGTCTGCAAGATAAAAACTTCGTGGGTGTCGTAGTGGGAGGAAAAACCCTGTTTTTCCGGCCAAGAACAGTAGGCATTTACTTGGTTTCCATAACCCAAGTCTGCTTTAAATTCTGCTGCAAATTCAGCTATTTCTGGTATTAGTTTGTGGACTTGATTGATAATTAAAGTTGCTCCCGATTGGCACAATTTGATGAGATTGGCGTTTTCGCTTTCGTCGAGAACTTTTCCTTCTACTGCTAAGCGAATGTCGGGATATTTTAATTGGTAAAAGTTGAGCAGGTGGTTGAGTTTTTCCCAGGAAAATAGGTGTGCAAAGTCTTTTTTGCCTTCGCTTTTAATCGCAACTGCTTTGTTTGTCCAGTTGTTATTGAGAAAATCTTCGAGATTGTATGGTTTGAGGAGATTGGCGAGCGATCGCATAAACTTTAAAAATAAACGATAAATATTATCAATAAGCTTTTAGCAATTAAATAATTGAGGACAACACTTTGCGCTTGTCCTCAATTATTCCAGACTTCCCGATATCAAAAAATAAAATCTATTACTTCTTGTTTGGGGAGGCGAAGTCTAACGGAAAAACCTGCAATTACTCGTTGGTAACATCGCTACCATCGGCATCAACATTGAGGGTAGAAGAGATGTTTTTAGCTGTGGCGTGCTTGGCAATTTCCTTGACTTCTACTTGGATTTTGCTAGCGCGGGACAGTTTGAGAGCCGATCCGTTGATTTGCTTTGACATAATGGCCTCTAATTGTTGTATTACACCCATTTAGCTGAAATTTTCCCTGACTGTGACGTTAGGGTTTGAATTCTCAACTTTGACTAAAAGCGTAACATGAAGTTAATAAACTGTGCAAGTAGTTAAGAATTTTTTTCAATAAATAGAATACTTGGCTAATTCGCAGCAGTTGCTCGCGCTGGTGATAATTAAGCGTGAATCCGCTCTGCTGCTAGATTCTGGAGTTTGAGCGAAAAGGCCGATCGCCCTTTTCGCCCTTTTGACTACAGGACTAGGCGGGTGATCGCCTGTTGAGAAATTATCCTGTAGAATAGCAGTTTTTTGATTTCCAGCATCTACCTTAAGGTAGAGTATTGTTTGTGAGAGTTAGGATGAAAACGAGCTACTATCTAAATGAAGGGCGATCAGAACAACCAATTCCCAATTCTCCATTCCCAATTACCAATCATCAATGAATCAATATTTTGCTACAGTTGCGCGCGGTTTAGAAACAATTGCCGCCCAAGAATTAGAACGCCTAGGCGCGCAGGATGTCAAGCCCGATTTTACAGGAGTTTACTTTGCGGGCGATCGCGCTTTATTGTACCGCGTCAATCTGTGGTCGAGAACAATTTTTCGAGTGCTTGTTCCCATAGCCGAATTCCGGTGTTACGACTCAAATATGCTGTACCGCGAAGTGCAGAAAATCCCTTGGGACGAATATCTAAATCCTGATAATACCTTAGCAGTCAACTGTACAGGTGGCAACGATAAGTTGAACCACACACACTTTACAGCTTTGCAGGTCAAAAATGCGATCGCCGACCAACAGCGCCACCAATTTAACAAACGTTCCAGTGTTGATGTCGAAAGTCCCGACTTACTAATTAACCTTCACATCCATCGAGACCGCGCTATTTTGAGTTTAGACAGCTCTGGTGGCAGTTTGCACCGGCGGGGATACCGGCCGGCAATGGGGCTTGCTCCTCTCAAAGAAACCCTCGCTGCGGCGTTGTTAGAAATGGCAGAATGGACACCAGATTTGCCGTTTTTAGACCCGATGTGTGGTTCGGGAACTTTGCCTTTGGAAGCGAGTTTAAAAGCCTTGAATATTGCACCGGGATTGTTTCGAGAAAAGTTTGGATTTATGACGTGGCGGGACTTTGACGAGCCTTTGTGGGATAAATTGTGGGCCGAAGCAGAGAGCAGCGAATTGCCAGAGCTTCCAGAAATGATTGCAGGGTGCGATCGCGATTCTGATATGTTAGATCAAGCTCGCACTAACGCGCAGCAAGCAGGTATTGCCGGTAAAATTAAGTTTGCTCGTACCGAGTTATCCGAGTTGGAAGCACCCACAGACAGAGGCGTTTTGATTTGCAACCCTCCCTACGGAGAGCGCCTCGGAGATGCTAGCGAATTGGGAGAACTTTATAAGATGTTGGGCGATATTTTCAAACAGCGTTTTAAAGGTTGGAATGCGTTTATTTTGACTGGAAATAAGGAGTTGGGGAAACAAGTTGGACTCAGGACATCAAAGCGGATTCCGGTTTTCAATGGCTCGATTCCCTGTACTTTGCTCAAGTATGAACTGTATTGAATATGTGTAAAATATCTTTTTTTGCCCTTGGTACAAGCTAATAGTAATTGGAACAGGTTAGGATGAATGAATTTTTTTGAAATTGACGGACACAAGCTCTTTTTAGGAGATGTCTTAGAAGTGCTGGAAAGTCAAGTAAAAGACAACTCTATTGATTTAATTTTTGCCGATCCTCCCTATAATATCGGCAAAAATTTTAATGGTTTTAAAGACAAATGGGAATTAGAAAGCGATTATTTAGAATGGAGTTATAAATGGTTGAATTTATGTATTAATAAACTCAAGCATAACGGCAGTTTGTATCTGATGGCATCTACTCAAAGTATGCCATACTTTGATTTGTATTTGCGCGATCGCTTAACAGTTCTTGCTAGAATAGTGTGGTATTATGACAGTTCGGGCGTACAAGCAAAAAAATATTATGGTTCTCTGTACGAACCGATTTTATATTGCGTCAAAGACAAAAGAAATTATACATTTAATTCCTCAGATATTCTGGTAGAGGCAAAAACCGGAGCTGTGAGAAAACTAATTGACTATCGCAAGTCTACACCATCAGTATATAATTCTCAAAAAGTTCCAGGTAACGTCTGGGAGTTTTCGAGAGTTAGATATCGTATGCCTGAGTATGAGGAGCATCCTACTCAAAAACCAACATTGTTGTTAGAAAGAATTATCAAAGCAAGTAGTAATGAGGGCGACGTTGTACTAGATATATTTTCAGGGACTTTTACAACATCATTTGTTGCCAAACAGCTTAAGAGAAAGTCAATTGGCATAGAATTCCAAGAAAAGTACCTAGAAATAGGATTGCGGAGGCTGGGAATTACCGCAGATAATAGTGAAGAGGATGTGATGTCTGAAGTCAACTCCGGTGAAAATTCGCCAAAGCAGCTAACATTAAACTTACAACTCTGAGCAAAATGGAATATGAATTCACAAAAATAATTAATAAATTTTTATAGGATAATTTTGGCGAAGTTGGAAAAAAATATTTTACGAAAGCCAGCTAATTGTATATTTGAGTATCAAGACTAAACTAAATCTGCAAATAGAGGTTAAAAATCCAGAGGAAGTTTTGCCAACTTATACGCTATCTATATTTTAATTGAAGACTATTGTGTGAAAAACTTTCATCAGACAGGAATGTATTCTGATTGTGAAGGTGCAGTTTATACGAATCTTTCTAAGATACAGCGTGAATTACCATTCGAGCAAAAGCTTCAAAATCATGGCTTTAACCATAAGATGAATGAAGAATTTAAAAAATATTTTCCCACTTGTGAGTTTATCCTAATTGTTTGCAATAAGGACGAAAGTCCTTACTACAAACGCCACTAATTACTGAAAATTAATGCTCGATTTTGAGTGAAATAATCTTGTCGCCTTGGCGGATTGCATTCACGACAGACATATCATCTGTTTGCCCAAAAGTTGTGTGAACTCCATCCAAATGAGACTGGGGAGAATGGCAAATAAAGAATTGGCTGCCACCTGTATCGCGGCCTGCGTGAGCCATCGATAAAGTTCCTGCCAAATGTTTATGCGAGTTGATTTCACACTTAATTTTGTAGCCTGGGCCGGCAGTTCCATTACCTTTGGGACAGCCACCTTGAATCATAAAGTTAGGAATGACTCGATGAAACAATAGTCCGTCATAAAAACCTTTTTCCGCCAAGTCAACAAAATTCTTCACTGTATTCGGCGCATCTGCATCGAACAGTTCCAAGTTGATAGTACCTTTGTCGGTTTCCATAATAGCGCGGGTCATGATTTCTCCTTGCTTCCTAAAATGACTGTACTGCCCGCTTTTTAATTGCGGACTTCGCTTTTATAGCGACAGGTTTTAAGCTGTCGCTATATTTTGACTTTCAGAAGTGTAGCATACTCGAACAACTCTCGTAGGACTTCTGCGCGCTTTTTGAGGCAACCGGGTTTGTTACCGTCAGTCATATTTTAATTGTTGGTAACATTTGGGCGATTGGTTTCTTCCTCAAAATCATTCATATTGAAAATGAAAGGAACCCGACTCGAACCGCCGCCCATAACCAGCACTTTAGGCATCTGAGCGCCACCGTTTCTCCAAGCTTCGATAGCCTCTTTTTGCAGCACCAAATCGCCGCCCTGAGCCTTCAAAGTTTCAGCCAAAAGTCTTTGAGCTTCTGCCCTACCTTGAGCGCGGTTAATGTCAGCTTGAGCTTGTTGTTCGGCCTCTTGAGCAACATACACAGCCCTTTGCGCCCGCTGTTCGGCAACCTGTTTCTCTTCAACTGCTTTGGCAAAATCTGTGGAGAATCGAATGTTGACAACGCTGGTGTCAAGCACGATTACATCATATTTTGACAGCCGTTCCTTCAGTGCAGCATCAAAGTCTTTTTTCAGTTCGCTTCTTTGAGTAATAGATTGTTCGGCGGTTCTCAAAGCTGCTGCTGTTTTAAATGCTTCTTGGGTCTGCGGAGCAATAATTTTTGATACTATATTTTCCAAGGTTCCCTGAGTTCTTCTAACATCAACTATTCTCGTAGGATCGAGGCGAAAGTTGATGGCAAAACTCGCATTTAAATCCTGAAGGTCTTTAGTCGCACTCTGGGCGGGCACTTCAAATTTTTGCACGGTTACGTCGTACACATCTACCTTAGATATCAGCGGTGGTCTGAAGTGAAATCCCTCTAACAAGGCTCCATCTGTGGCTTTTCCTAAAATGCTAACTACTCCTGCTTCACCTGGATTGATGACAACAAAAGAGTTGAAGCCGAGGAGCAGCGCGACTACTAATAGAATGCCAGCGAGTGCTGATGATAGGCTCTGGAAATTTTGATTTTTCAATTTAACACGCTCCTTTGTGATAAATCTATTATAATGCTTAATTGAATGAATGCGCCTCTAAAAATATAAAATATAAAATATAAAATATAAAATGGATGGTTTCGCCTTAAAAATCCAAAATCTAAAATCTAAAATCGGTTGATTATGGCAATTATTAAATATCCCAGAACTTATCATATCGAAGGTTCGCGTTTCGGGCCTGGTGACGAAGACCTTGACAGCGTGCCGTTTAGCGCTATTGCCGATCGCCCTTTAATCATCGAAGAAAAGGTAGACGGCGCAAATACGGGCATCAGCTTCGCACCAGACGGGCAAATGCTGCTGCAAAGCCGCGGCCACTATCTCACCGGCGGGCCGAGAGAAAAACATTTTAATTTGTTCAAACAGTGGGGTTTCAGTCTCAGCGGAACTCTGGGAAAAGTGCTGGGAAATCGTTATATTTTGTACGGCGAATGGCTTTATGCCAAACACACTGTTTTTTATGATTTTTTGCCGCACTATTTTATGGAATACGACGTGCTGGACTTAGAAAAAAATCAATTTTTGAGCACGGAAGCCCGCCGCCAGTTGTTAAGCGGATTGCCGTTAGTATCAGTTCCCGTGCTGTTTTCAGGAGTTTTGAAATCGCCGAAGCAAATGATGCAGTTGATGGATAAATCTAATTTTATTTTGCCGGGACATTTGGAACGGTTAGTTTTGCAGTGTCGGGAATTGGGATGGGATGAGGATCGGTGTTTGAAAGAAACTGATAAGAGCGATCGCATGGAGGGTCTATACATTAAAGTCGAAGAAGATGGCATAGTAAAGGCGCGTTACAAATACGTGCGTGCCAGCTTTTTGACCGCGATTAAAAATGCGGAGGGACATTGGCTCAACCGGCCGATTGTACCCAATATTCTGCGTCCCGGCACAGATTTATTTAATTTTAGTTAACCTGCAGGTGAATTTATGAATACACTATTATCGCCCTCGCCAACTTGGACTTTTCCCTTTTGTCCAGAACCGCCCGATTGGTTCCTGGATTGGGACAGCATTCAAAATCATTTTGATTGGATTCAAAACTTAGAAGGATGTCAGCAAGACCCGATTTATCACGCTGAGGGAGATGTTTTAATTCACACCAAAATGGTCTGCGAAGCCTTAATCTCTTCTCCAAATTGGCGGCAACTTCCCGATGAAGAACGATCGATACTTTTTGCGGCTGCTTTGCTGCACGATGTCGCAAAACCGGCTTTTACAAAAATAGAAGCCGACGGCAGAATTAGCTCAAAAGGTCACGCCCGCCAAGGTGCGAGAATGGTGAGAAAAATTTTATCTCAATTCGAGCCACCAGTGCAGTTTGAGATTCGCGAGACTGTTTGTGCGATCGTCCAATTCGGCAGTTTACCCATCTGGCTGATCGACAAACCCAACCCCCAGCAGTCTGTAATTAAAGTTAGTCAAGTTGTTCGCTGCGATTTCCTCGCACTTTTGGCCGAAGCAGACGTGCGCGGGCGAGAGTGCGGCGACAAACAAGAATTGCTCGATAAAATACAACTATTTCGGGAGTTTTGTCAAGAAAATAATTGCTTGAATTCTCCGCGACAATTCCCCTCCGCCCACAGCGGATTTATCTACTTCCGCAAAGAGAACGGCAACCCAGATGCTGAAATGTTTGATGATACCAAATGCGAAGTTGTTTTGATGTCGG
Organism: Microcoleus sp. S36a_B3; assembly: GCF_036700745.1. Lineage (NCBI taxonomy): Bacteria > Bacillati > Cyanobacteriota > Cyanophyceae > Oscillatoriales > Microcoleaceae > Microcoleus > Microcoleus sp. S36a_B3. The sequence goes on from NZ_JAUBPN010000030.1 coordinate 32,970, forward strand.
GATTGCCAGGAAGTGGCAAAGATTATTGGATTGAAGAAAACCTCCCCCATTGGCCTGTGATTTCCTTAGATGCGCTGAGATTGGAGATGGATGTACCGCCACATAAAAATCAAAGTGTTGTTGTAGATACAGCAAAACAAAGAGCTAAGGAATATTTGCGATCGGGAACTTCTTTTGTGTGGAATGCCACTAATACAACTAAACAAATGCGGCAGCAATTGATTGATTTGTTTGCTGCTTACAAAGCGCGCATTCGGATTGTTTACCTCGAAGTTCCCTTGGAGGAAATATGGCGGCGGAATCGATCGCGCACAGCAGCAGTACCAGAAGCGATCATTCACAAATTAGCCGATCGCCTGGATATTCCCGATCGCACCGAAGCGCATCAGGTAGAATGGATTGTGGGCGGCGCTTCATAGAAGCAATCCACCCGCCCTCGCCTCTATTCCATCAACTGGCTGACAAAGGCTTTTTCCCTAAAATAGAATCCTGATAATGCGCCAACAAATCAGCAGGGCTATCGTAAATTTCCGCAGCACCAGCAAGCGAAGCATCATCGAAACCTCCGCAGCGAAAAGCAATTAGCGGCACCCCGCACTTGCTTGCAGCTTCGATATCGTAAGGAGTATCAGCTAACATCACAACCTGACTCGCTTTCACCTGCAACTTGCTCAAAGCAGCTTCCACAATATCCGGTTCCGGTTTAGAAGCTTCCACATCGCTAGAAGTTGTCGCTTCATCGAGCAAATCGTCAACTTGTGCAGCTTTGAGCAAACCCGAAAGTTCATCGGCGGTAGCTGAAGTAGCAATAATTAGCCGCAGTTTTTCTTGCTGCATTTTTAACACCAATTCCCGCGAACCTGGTGCAGGAGCGAGAGTAGATGAAAAACGGTTAATAATCAATTCTTTGCGTCTCTGTGCAATTTTTTTCCCGTCGCCTTCTTCCTCAGAAAGTCCTGATACCATTTTGGGTATAACTTTGTCGCCGCCCATACCAATTAGCGGGCGAATTTTCTCGAACGGCACGTCGTAGCCGAAAGCCGCAAATGCCTCTATCCAAGCTTGAGCGTGGGAATCATTGCTGAGCACGAGAGTGCCGTCAACATCGAGAATTACTGCTTGCAATTTCATAGGTTATTTGCTGTTATTGACGATAATTTTTGTAAAAAAAATGGTTGCTAGTAAGGACTTCATTTCTTAATTACTTAATGAGTCAATCGAGAACTAAAGTCCCCACTACGAACCTGAGTTTGTAGTAAGGACTTCAGTTTGTGCTTAAATTTGTCGTAAGGACTTCAGTCCTTAATTAATTAATGAGTCAATCGAGGACTGAAGTTGCTACTACAAACCTTTAGTTTTATAATTTTCCTCAACCCAACAGCGCGGCAGAACTTCGCCGGAGGGAAAAACTAATTTATCCTTCTCAAAATTTGCCGGATCTTGCTCTTCTTCACCTGCTTGAATGCGTCCCGATACTTGATTCTTGCTAGGGCTGACTAAAGTCTCGATATCGAGAATTTCTACCAAGTCGCCGGATTCTTTTTCTTGTAAAAGCATAGTCGATCCTTGTGAATAAATTGTGAGTTAGGGTGTGAGCACAACTTTGATGCAGTTGTCTTTTTTCTGTTTGAAAATCTCGTAGGCGTGGGGCGCTTCATCCAATTTCATTCGGTGCGTAATCACGAAGGTTGGGTCAATTTCGCCTTTTTGAACGCGATCGAGCAAAGGGCGCAAATAGCGGTGAACGTGCGTCTGTCCCATTTTTATGGTCAAGCCTTTGTTGAAAGCTGCACCGAGGGGCACTTTGTCAACAAAACCGCCGTAAACGCCGGGAATTGAGACTGTGCCGCCTTTGCGACAGGCGAGGATTACTTGTCGCAGGGCGGTAGGCCGATCGCTCTCCAAGCGCACAGCTTGCTTGGCTTTGTCGTACAAAGCATCGAAACCAGTACCGTGGGCTTCCATTCCCACCGCGTCGATACAAGCGTCTGGCCCGCGTCCCCCCGTCATTTCGGTAACGGCTTCCCCCGCGTCTATTTCTTCGTAGTTGATGATTTCAGCCCCAGCCGCGGCCGCCATTTGCAAGCGTTCCGGTATTCTGTCGATCGCAATTACTCGATCGGCCCCCAGCATAAACGCGCTTCTGATCGCAAATTGTCCGACTGGCCCGCATCCCCAAACTGCTACCGTATCCCCCGGCTGAATGTCGCAGTTTTCGGCCGCCATATAACCGGTAGGAAAGATATCAGTGAGGAACAATACTTGTTCGTCAGAAAGTCCGTCGGGAATTTTCAAAGGGCCGACATCTGCAAACGGAACCCGCGCGTATTCTGCTTGACCTCCTGCATAGCCACCCGTTAAATGCGAGTAGCCAAACAGTCCGGCCGGCGAATGACCGTAGATTTTTTCAGCCAGCCCAGCATTGGGGTTGGAATTGTCGCACAACGACCACAAATCGCGGTTGCAAAAGAAGCAACTGCCGCAAGAAATAGTAAAAGGAATGACGACGCGATCGCCCTTTTTTAAGTTCTTGACTTCGCTGCCGAGTTCGACTACTTCCCCCATGAATTCGTGACCCATGATGTCGCCGGATTGCATGGTCGGGATGAAGCCGTCGTAGAGGTGCAAATCTGAGCCGCAGATTGCTGTTGACGTGATTTTAACTATCGCATCGCGCGGATTGATAATTGTTGGATCTGGTACGTTATCAACTCGCACGTCATTTGCTTTGTGCCAGCAAAGAGCTTTCATTATTTGGTTTCCCTCTAGTTAACTACTAGCTACTTTTTGTTTTTAAATCTTAAATTTACTCCGCAGCTAAATCACTGGGGAGATGCTGTAATTTTAATCATCTTAAATAAAAAGTTTCTCTATCCGAGGTATAATTTATAAATCTATCTTTGGGCTGTTTAAAATCACAAAAAAGGTAACTCAGTTCCCAAATAAATTGCAGAAGCTTTCGCATTCTTCTGTTAAGAGTTAACAGCTCAAGGCGGCATGGCTGAGGTTGTTTTTGGCGATCGTCAGTTGCTGCTCTCTGATATCGCGTCCGCTCGATTAACCGCACGCGCAGTTCGTAGTGCGTCCTGGAGTCCGCACTACAAAACATATAACTGCGATCGCATCTTGAGAGTCACGCACCCTGCTTGAGAATGATTAATCGTCAAAAATTGTATCATTAGCCATAGCTAAAAGCCGAGCTTGCGCTAAAGTTGTTAAAGATTAAAATTTATCGATCGCCTTTTATGCCTTACACTGCATCTACCCCAACAGACCCCAATCAATCCAACATCCGCAATGCCGACTACCGCCTACTAGAATTCACTAAGCTGACACCGATGATGCAGCGGTATGTTGAAGTGAAAGAACAGTATCCCCACGCACTTTTATTCTTTCGAGTCGGAGATTTCTTTGAGTGTTTTTTCCAAGATGCCGTGACGATTTCGAGGGAATTAGAACTTGTTTGTACTAGCAAAGAAAGCGGCAAAGAAATCGGCAAAGTGCCGATGACAGGAGTGCCGCACCACGCCCTCGATCGCTACAGTTCTCAGTTAGTAGAAAAAGGCTATGCTGTGGTAATTTGCGACCAGGTTGAAGATGCCTCAATCGCCGCCCGTGAAGGCCGCCAAGTCAAGCGAGAAATTACGCGCATTCTCACTCCCGGAACTTTGACTGATGATGGAATGCTCAAACCGAGACAAAATAATTTTTTAGCAGCAGTTGTCATCGCTGGGGAACATTGGGGATTAGCTTATACTGATATTTCGACGGGAGAATTTGTCACTACCCAAGCGGACAGTTTAGAACAATTAACCCTAGAATTACTGCGATTGCAGCCTTCAGAGGTGCTAGTTCCGACTAATGCGCCGGATTTGGTGACGATGTTGAGGCCCGGAGAGAAATCCGACCATTTACCCGATTGTTTGCCGAATTCGTTTTGCTATTCTTTGCGATCGCAAATCCCGTTTACTTTGTCTGAAGCAAAACAAAGAATCTTGCAAAAATTCAAAGTGCGATCGCTCGAAGGTATGGGATGCGGACACCTTTCCCTCGCAGTGCGCGCCGCCGGCGGTTTGCTGCAATATCTCGAAGAAACTCAAAAAGAAAAAGCAGTTGCTTTGCAAAGATTGCACACTTACACCCTCACCGATTTTCTCACCCTCGACTACCAAACCAGGCGCAATTTAGAAATTACTCAAACCGTCAGAGATGGCATTTTTCACGGTTCGCTGCTGTGGGCGATCGACAAAACCAGCACCGCAATGGGAGGCCGCGCTTTGCGCCGCTGGGTGCTGCAACCTTTGCTCAACATTAAAGGTATTTGCGCCCGCCACGACACGATTCAAGAATTAGTAGAAGATAATCCGCTGCGCCAAGATTTGCAGCAGTTGCTGCGCCAAATTTACGACATCGAAAGACTGACAGGGCGCGCCGGTTCTGGAACAGCTAGCGCCAGAGATTTGGTAGCTTTAGCCGATTCTCTCTCGAAACTGCCGGAATTGGCCGCGATCGCAACTCAAGGGATCTCGCCCTATTTGAAAGCGCTGCAAAATGTCCCGCCAATTCTCGAAGAATTAGCAGCTACAATTCACGCTCATTTAGTTGACGAACCGCCGATTCATTTAAAAGAAGGAGGTTTGATTCGATCGGGAATTAATGCAATGCTTGATGAGATGCGCCAGAGTGCATCAGGAGACCAAGAATGGATTGCTAATTTAGAAGCTAACGAACGGCAACGCACCGGAATTACTAATTTAAAAGTAGGCTACAATAAAGCTTTCGGCTATTACATCAGTATTACAAAATCTAAAATTGACCAAGTACCGAACGATTACACTCGCAAGCAAACTCTTACCAATGAAGAACGCTACAGTACAGAAGAATTAAAAGAAAGGGAAGTGCGGATTCTGACGGCGCGGGAAGATTTAAATCAGTTGGAATACGATATTTTTGCAAAAGTGCGATCGGAGGTAGGAGAGCAGGCGGAAATTATTCGCAACGTTTCCCGCGCGGTGGCGGCGGCCGATGTTTTGTGTGGTTTGGCGGAAGTAGCGGTTTATCAAGATTACTGTCGCCCGACTATGGTTGAAAGTCGGGAAATTAAAATTATTGAAGGTTGTCATCCGGTGGTAGAAAAGTCTTTACCGCCGGGATTTTTTGTCCCAAACTCGGCTTTTTTGGGTCGGGAAGCATCGCTAAATCGCCCAGATTTAATAATTTTAACCGGGCCAAATGCTAGCGGAAAAAGTTGTTATTTGCGGCAGGTGGGTTTGATTCAGTTAATGGCGCAGATGGGCAGTTTTGTGCCGGCGAAAGCTGCGACTTTGGGAATTTGCGATCGCATTTTTACCCGTGTCGGCGCGGTGGATGATTTGGCAACGGGTCAATCTACGTTTATGGTGGAGATGAACGAAACTGCCAATATTCTCAATCACGCCACGCCACAATCGTTAGTTTTGCTGGATGAAATTGGCAGGGGAACGGCGACGTTTGACGGACTTTCGATTGCTTGGTCTGTGGCCGAATATTTAGCAAGCGAGATTCGGGCGCGGACAATTTTTGCTACTCACTATCACGAATTAAATGAGTTAGCTTCTATTTTGGATAATGTGGCAAATTATCAGGTGACTGTGAAGGAATTGCCGGATCAAATTGTATTTTTGCACCAAGTTCAGCCAGGGGGCGCTGATAAATCTTACGGAATTGAAGCGGGGAGGTTGGCTGGTTTGCCGCCGTCGGTGATTGAGAGGGCGAGACAGGTGATGAAGCAGATTGAGAAACATAGCAAAATTGCGATCGGACTGCGGAAGGGTGTTAAAAAAGAAGGGGAAAAAGAGTCTGAAGGCCAACAGTTAGATATCTTTGATGATTGAAACTTTAAGTATAGCTAAAAGCATCTCCCTTAAAAACTCAGAATGATTCGGCGGTTGAAACCGCATCTACACAAACGATGTCGGCCTGCGCCGACTGGTTCATAAAGTAACATACCTCCTTGACGATTCGGCGGTTGAAACCGCATCTACACAAACCATGTCGGCCTGCGCCGACTGGTTCATAAAGGGGAACCCAAACTCAGATTTAAGGACTAAAATCCTTACTACGAACTAATAACTAGCGTTCATTCTTCAACTTTATTAATTCTTTGTGCACGCTCATTCCAATTTCCAGAGCTTCATTTAGCAACCGCCCGTATTCAGTCGCCCGCTCATATCGATCGCAAAGTGCAGCAGGTAGGTCAAAATCCGCTGCAAAACCGTCGTTCAAAGCTATTCCACTCAGAAACTGGGTTTTTTCCAATATCTTCGCATCTAATCGAATATCTTCGCAAAAACCCGGTTTCTCGCTACGACGCACAATCTCAGAAAAACCCGATTTCTCGCCGCCAACCCCTGATTTATCTTCGTCCATCCGCGTAAATCCGCCAACATCTGCGGCCAAATTATGAAAAGACTCGTATATAATTAACATAGAACAGAGCGGAGTCAAAGCTATGTCAACCACAGAAAAAGTTCGCTGGACAAGCGCTGATTTAGAATCCTTACCCGATAACGGCAACCGTTACGAAATAATCGAAGGAGAATTGGTTGTGACAAGAGCACCTCATTGGGAACATCAAGACGTTGCTAACAATGTTTGTGTTGAATTAACTATTTGGTCAAGACAGACGAAGTTAGGTAAAGCTGTCCAGGTACCGGGTCTTGTTTTTACGGATAGTGATAATGTTATTCCTGATGTAGTTTGGGTAAGCTATGAACGTTTAGCACAGATATTAGATGAAGCCGGACATTTGGCGGGTGCACCGGAGTTGGTGGTAGAGGTGATGTCTCCCGGTGAAGAGAATGAAAAGCGCGATCGCCAATCCAAGCTAAAATTATATTCAGTTCAAGGCGTGCGCGAATATTGGATATTTGACCGCATACAGCAAAAAGTAGAAATTTACCGTCGGGAAAGCGGAATTTTGAAATTAGCGATGACTTTATTTAAAGAAGATAATTTAACCAGTCCTTTGTTACCCGGTTTTAGCGTGTCGGTAGCCACATTATTTGTCTAGAGATTTTGAATAATTACTACCCCTGCACAATCTCAGAAACCGGGTTTTTTCCAATATCTTCCCCACTAATCGAATATCTTTGCAAAAACCCGGTTTCTCGCCACACGCAGAATCTCAGAAACCGGGTTTTTTCAGATATCTTCGCATCTAATCGAATATCTTCGCAAAAACCCGGTTTCTCGCCACACGCACAACCATGATAAAATAAATCCCGATATTATTCACAACTCCCCACAATGGAAGAAAACCGCGCCCAAGCCTACCTAGAACTAATTCACACCCTGCTGAATTGCCCCAGCGGATCGGAACCGCAGATATTGCAAGATAATATAGAATTGTTGGATGTCGAATTTCTGGAAACTTGCGAGTTGGTAGCAGAAAAAATGGCACAGCAAGGAGGAGAAAACGGTGCTAGCTTCCTGCGAAATCTGATTAGTCAGCTATTACAATTAATCGATATCAACGATGGCGATAACTCCGAAGGTGAAAATCCCCAAGAGTATGCAAACTTTATCCTAGAATTATTGCAAGCAGAAGATGCTAGCACTAGCAATGCAGCAGTAATTCACCCCATGCTAGCTGAACGACAACATCTCCTCAATGACAGTTTTTCGGGGATTTTAGAGCAAGTATTGCAGAGGTTAATTGCTGGCGAAAATGCCCAAACCATTGACTCAATGGTCAGCCTCGTGGAAGACTTGACCATTAATATTAGCAATTTTTCGGGTGGGAATAGAGCGAATAATATTGAAATTGCCATTGCTGCTTATCAGATTGTTTTGAATAATCGGCAACCGGGAAGCCAAAAATTTGCTCAAACTCAAAACAATTTAGCTGCTGCCTATATTAGCAGAATAAAGGGTTCGCGGGCGGAAAATGTGGAAATGGCGATCGCCCTTTATGGCGCTGCTTTAACAGTCTACACCCTTGAGGCTTTCCCGGAAGATTGGGGAATGGCTCAAAATAACCTAGCTGCTGCTTACGCCAACAGAATCAACGGTTCGCGGGCGGAAAATATTGATCGCGCGATCGCATTTTTTGAGGCTGCTTTAACTGTTCGTAACCCCGAACAGTTTCCTGAAGATTGGGCAATGATTCAATATAACCTAGGTAATGCCCACAATGACAGAATCAACGGTTCGCGGGATGAAAATCTGGCAAAAGCGCGATCGTTTTATGAGGCAGCTTTAACAGTATATACCCGTGAGGATTTCCCTGAATATTGGGCAATGATTCAAAAGAAGCTGGCTAATGCCTAATGTGAGGTAGCCTTAACAATCTCAGAAACCGGGTTTTTTCCGATATCTTCGCGCACCATCTCAGAAACCGGGTTTTTTCCCATCTCTTCGCCTGTAACCAAATATTCTCGAAAAAATCCGGTTTCTGGCAACCCATCGACGAATCATGGTAAATAAACATCCGTGTTATTGACAACTCCCCATAATGCAAGAAAACCGCGATCGAGCTTATCTCCAATTAATTCACACCCTGCTGAATTGCCCCAACGGACACGAACCCCAGATATTACAGGATAACTCAGAATTATTGGATCGCGGATTTCTGGAAACTTGCGAGTCAGTAGCGGCAAAGTTGGCAGCACAAGGAGGCGAAAATGGCGCGAATTTTCTCCGAAATCTGGTCAGTCACCTAGGGCAATTCATCGATATGAACGATGACGGAGATAGCAATAACTCTCAAGGTGAAAATCCCCAAGAGTATGCCAACTTTATCCTAGAATTATTGCAAGCACAACAAGCTAGTAAGGGCGATATTAAAGTAATTTACCCCATGCTGGACGGGCGGCAACATCTCCTCAATGCCCGTTTTGCCGAGACTTTACAGCAAGTAGCTCAGAGGTTACTTGATGGCGAAAATGCAGAAACAATTAGCTCAATTGTCAGCCTCCTTGAAAATTTGAGTATTCGTATTAGTAACTTTCCTCGTGGGAATAGAGCGAATAATATTGAAATTGCCATCGCTGGTTATCAAATAGTTTCAAATAATCGGGAACCGGGGAAGGAAGATTGGGCAAGGACTCAAAATAACCTAGGTAGTTCCTACGGTAAGAGAATCAGGGGAAAGAAAGCAGAGAATATCGAACAGGAGATAGGCTTTTATGAGAGGGCTTTAACAGTCTATACCCTTGAGGATTTCCCTGAAGATTGGGCATGGACTCAAAATAACCTAGCTGCTGCCTATACTGACAGAATCAACGGTTTGCGAGCGGAAAATCTGGAACGGGCGATCGGTTTTTGTGAGGCTACTTTAACAGTTTATACCCTTGAGGATTTTCCTGAAAAATGGGCAATGATTCAATATAACCTAGCTAATGCCTACAATAAAAGAATCAACGGTTCGCGGGCGGAAAATCTGGAACGGGCGATCGGCTGTTATGAGGCAGCTTTAACAGTCTATACCCTTGAGGATTTCCCTGAAAAATGGGCATTGACTCACAATAACCTAGCTAATGCCTACAAAAATAGAATCAAGGGTTCGCGCCCGGAAAATCTGGAACGGGCTATGGGCTTTTTTGAAGCAGCTTTAACAGTCTATACCCTTGAGGATTTCCCGTTAGAAAACGCACGAACTTTAAATAACCTGGGCTGGGCTTATCTGGCAAAACTAGACTACATCAACCTAGAAAAACCAGCAGACACAAACCAAAAACCAGCAACTCTCCAAAGTGCCTACGATACCTTTAAAACTGCCATAATCGGAGCCTCCAAACTGCGGAAGTTGGAATCGCAAAATGAAAACAAACAAAAACACGACTTGCAGTGGGATAGGCTTTACAGGGGTATGGTGCAAGTATGTCTCGATCGCACCAGCAACCAAGAAGCACTCTTATATGCCGAAGCGAACAAAGCCCGCAACCTTGCCGAATTAATCGCCCAAAAACAGGAAATTCCCAAAACCCTAACACCCATCACCTTCAGCGAAATCACCCAACTCCTCACCCCAAACACCGCCCTCATTGAGTGGTACATCACCGACGCAGAAATCATCACCTTTGTAGTCCCTTACCCCGACGTGCTGACAGTGCATCGCAACCCTCAACACGATGAATTAACCGACTTAGTTAACGACTACCGAGAATCCTACAAAACCAGCAAAACCAACTGGCAAAAACAACTTGCTACCAGGCTCCAGCGCCTCGCCGACATCCTCCAAATCACCACAATTCTGCCGCCATCAAGTACCAGATTAATCCTAATTCCCCACTGGTTGCTGCATTTGTTCCCCCTCCACGCCCTACCCCTAACAGACGGCGAATTCTTATTAGATAAATACCTCGAAGGCATTCAATACAGCCCCAGTTGCCAACTCCTGCAACAGATTACCATCCACCCAAATTTTGACCAACTCCTCGCCCTGCAAAACCCCACCTCCGATCTGCGCTACACCGATTTAGAAGTCGCCAGCATCGCCCCCAAATTCGCGCTCAGTCAAATTCTCCCCGGCGATGAAGCGAGTAAAACAAATCTCCTAGAAAAGTATCTAGAACAGTTAGAAAACGCCGACTGCGCGCACTTTTCCTGTCACGGCTCTTTCAATCCCGACGATCCGCTAAAATCGTTTTTAATCTTGTCTGGCGGCATCGTAGGGGAAGAACCCCCCCAGCCCCCCTTACCAAGGGGAGAGCAAGAGGAGGAAGTTGTCAAAGTCCCCGTTGTTGAACCCGGAGATCCCCCCCAGCCCCCCTTAAGAAGGGGGGAGCAAGAAGTTGTCAAAGTCCCCCTTCTTAAGGGGGATTTAGGGGGATCGGATTTACGAGAAGAAGAGCAAGAAGTTGTCAAAGTCCCCCTTCTAAAGGGGGATTTAGGGGGATCGGATTTAGATGAATCGGATCGTTACGTGGAATGGCGCGACGGCAAAACAGCGGACATTAACAAATGCCTAACATTAGCAGATATCTTGTTACTGCAATTCAAACATTGCCGCCTAGTCGTGCTTTCCGCCTGCGAAACCGCGCTAATTGACACCAACAATCGCTCCGATTATATTGGATTACCGACAGGATTTATCCACGCCGGTGCAATGGGAACCCTAGCCAGTCTTTGGGCTGTCAACGACCTCTCCACCGCCTTGATCATGGTAAAATTCTATGAATTGCTCAAACCAGGAGTTAGCATCGGTAAAGCCCTCCACGATACCCAGCGCTGGTTTAAGTCTGCCGCGACTTCCGATTTGCTATCATGGGTGCAGGAATCGGACAGTTTCGAGGCCGATAGAAAAAAACCGATCCTCAAGGAATTAAAAGGCTACAATGATGACGAACAACCCTATGGCGATGTTTATCATTGGGGAGCGTTTTGTGCGATAGGATTATAATCCAAGGAAAGATTTAATTTAATCGATGAAAACCGATAGCATATTTTACAACATCTTCCAAGAATTCCCCTTTGTATTCTTTGCCCTTCTGGGCATACCCGCCGAGAGTGCCAACCAATACCAATTTACATCCCAAGAAGTCAAACAATTAGCTTTTCGCCTAGACGGTTTATTTCTACCAATTATTCCCGATTCTCAACTACCATTCTACGTTGTAGAAGTCCAATTTCAACCAGATCCAACACTCTACTACCGTCTTTTTGCCGAACTATTCATCTATCTCAAACAATACCAACCGCCGCACCCTTGGCAATTGGTAGTCATCTACCCAAATCGGCAAACCGAAAGAGAAAATAGCATCCACTTTCAGGAAATGCTCGCCCTCCCACAAATCACCCGTGTTTACATCAATGAACTAAGTGCATCAGAAACAGCATCTCTACCCATAAAATTGATTAAACTGGTAATCGAACCAGACAACACCGCCGAAAACTTTGCCATAGATTTAGCCAGACAAGCCGAAACCGAAATATCGGATTCCACAGCCAGAAAAAACTTCATCAACTTACTAGAAACCATCATTGTTTACAAATTACCCCAAAAAACTAGAGAGGAAGTTGCCGCCATGTTTAACCTAACCGACTTAAAACAAACCCGATTTTATCAAGATGTTTTTGCCGAAGGACAAGCAGAAGAACAAGCTAAAGCTAAACAACGAGACAAAGCTCTTATTTTCAAAATGTTTAGTCTGGGATTGGCTACAGAACAAATTGCTACAATCTTTAACTTACCCCTAGCTGAAGTAACAGCGACTATCGCCGAAGCTCAAAAAGAACAAGCTGAACAAGCCGAGCAAAATTAATCAACCCACGCTAAAATTAGTAGGGTGCGTCAGTTACGAAAACCCTGATTTTTCGACCAACCTAATACTGACCCACTTTACAAGTCGATCAAAGTGTGACACTTGCCTAATTGCTCATTCAAACAACATCCATTTGTGAGATAAAATTATGAACGAAGTCGATATTTTGTCCCAAATCTATAACGCCATTACCACCGCCCCGGCAATTTTGACTCCCCCTTTCATCGAAAGATTGCTCGCCGAAGTCCTCCCTTTAGCAGAATCTGGTGCTGATAATGATACTGTAGAAGATGCTATAAATACACTCTACAAACAATTTAAAGATATTAGAGATGCAATCAAAAATCTGGTCAGAAAAAATCTCGATGATGTAGAAGCAGAAGCCACGCCCGGTTATGAAACAATCGTCAATACCTATCCCGACATCAAAAAGCTAGAAGCAAGCTTGAAAAAACGCATTGACAAAGCCGATGCTAAAAATTGACCATCCCCAAATCTACATCTACAGCTACCAACTCAGCCAGGAAAGCAAAACCAAAGCTAACTCAATCTGGACTTGGGCTAATAGTATCTGGCAACATTTTAGCCTAGAAAAAGAGATAATTTTTTCCCAAGCCAACCTCGGTTATCCCCTAACTAAAGTCAAAAAAATCTCGCATTCCAATAAAATTGATGGTTCTTTTAAGTTTTGCCTTCTGGAGGATAGCGAAGGCATTTTAGCGAGAATTGGTAGCCCAGAAACCGATGAAAATAAAGGCCTCGAAATCACAGGATTACAACAATTAAATGAAAATAATCTCCTAATTCCTGATAATTATCAAGATTGGCTAGGACAGACTATTTTTATCACCTACAAATTACAAAGTTATTCACATCCAACCAAAGATTCCATCCGCGAAGTTGCAGATAAATGTTTAAATAATCTGTTCCCCGAAGCATCTGTCCGTCCACCTTTTTACCGCGATACTGAGTTACTGGGTTCTCCAATTTTTGAGTATAGTTCGATAAAAAGTCAACTGCAAGTCTTTGTTTATCTGGTTGATGATGATATTGAGGGCAAATTAGGGCAAATTATTCAACCTTTGTTTGAACTGTTTTATTACCGCCATAAAATCACTAAAGCTTTTCTGGATAGTCGCAGCAATTATGATTTACTTAAGAAACTCTACGCAGAAATTGAGGTGACAATCGCTAGCTTACAAACAAAAATCGCTGACTTTGAATCGAACAATGATGTTGATTCCCAGGAAAATGTTAATCTAGATAAGTCTTTAACCTATCTCAAAATCAAACTAAAAGAGTTACTGGGAGAAAGTTTGAATTATGAAAGAGCCTTAGAATATCTCGAAGATTTTAATAATACGATTAATATTCACGTTTACAATTATCAGGAAAAGCTGTCTGAGATTTCTTATAAATGGCAATTTTCAACGGATAAATTGACAACATTTAATTTTTTCATTGAGAGAAGTTGTCCGTATTTTCAACGACAAATTCAGGGCGATTTAGGCTATTTTAAACATGGTACTGATTTGATTAAGATTGCGGTGGATTTGGTAGCGGGGATTGTGGATATCGAACAAGCAGAAATCGATCGCTCTTTAGAAAGAACTATTCAAATATGGGGTACTGGATTAGGGGCTGGAGGCCTTGTGGTGTCTGCGGTTTCAAATTATATCCAGACACCCCTAGTGTTCAGAATACCTCAAAAAGGGGATGTGCTTCATCCGGCTGTAGCTAGTCTGTTGTTGAGTCTTTTGGTTGTAATTCTGGTTTCTGGATTGATGGGCTGGATTAATGGTGCGTGGAAGATTAATCATTTGAGATGGTTGCGGCGCAAGTCTGAACCTCGGAGATTGCACGATTCCCAACGTCCACCAGTTAATGATATTGTACAGGAAGCGGCCCAAGTGCAACAGACTTCTGAACAATAAGGCCAAAGAAACCGGGTTTTTACCGAATCTTTGCGCCACAATTAATGATTTTTCCTAAAAAGCCGGTTTCTGATTCCGCCGGCTAAGAGATAATTCAAAAGTGTTGAAATCCTCGATCGATCTTTAAGCCCACATCAGGACAAATACCGCTGCTATCACTCAACAAAATATCCTTGCTTTCGGTAGTGATTCCCACGATCGCAGCACCATCACCAATTCGATCGACCAATAGCTTAGCATGGGCGATCGGCAAAAACAACACTAACTCAAAATCTTCGCCGCCGTACAACGCCCAATCTAAAGCTGTTTCGGTTGATACGATTTCCCTTAAAATAGGAGGAATTGGTATTGTGGCGCGATCGACTTTTGCACCCACACCGCTAGCCCGACAAACTTGCACAATCGCATCTGCTAAACCGTCGCTGCTATCCATTCCGGCGATGGAAAATTCACCCGCAGCATCTAAAATTTCCCAAACAACCGGCAAAACATCCAGTCGCGGTTTAGGCCGCTGATGAGCGAGAATTAGAGAAGTTCGATCGCCCTTTTCCAGATTGAGCCCAAATTCTGGATTCAACAACAATTCTAATCCCGCGCGGGAGGCTCCGTGCACGCCAGTCGCCACAATCGCCCAATTCGAGATCGCATTTGACCTGCGAATGGTACGATTTTCCTCAACTTGTCCAAAAGCAGTAATCGCAACTGTCACCACGGGCGATCGCACCGCATCCCCACCCACGATCGGCGTATGATAAACTTCCAAACAAGCCGTCATCCCCCGATAAAACTCTTCCACCCAATCCACAGCCGTATCCGCAGCCACAGCCAGGGCTACCGTCACCGCCAGAGGGGTTGCTCCCATTGCCGCGAGATCCGACAAATTTGCCGCTGCGGCGCGCCAGCCTGCATAATAAGGGCCTGTGGTGCGATCGCTAAAATGCACTCGATCTACCAGCATATCAGTAGTAATAACTAAAGAGCGATCGGCTGGAACGGCAATGACTGCTGCATCATCTCCCACAATTTCCGCAGGGCAAAATCTCTGCAAAATTGTTAAAAGTCCCTGTTCTCCGATGTCCTTAATTTTCATACCTTCTTTCTCCTGCCTTCTTCCTAATAACCAATAACTAATAACCAATAACTAATAACTAATTACAATAACTAATAACCAATCACTCACAACCAATCACTAACAACCAATCAATAATAACTACTGACTAATGACTAATGACTAATGACTACTGACTAATGACTACTGACTTCCCAATTACCATTCCTTACCCGAACTAGGCGGCAAGCGCAACCTAGGAAATCGATAAAAAGTATCTCCTTCATCATCCACTTCTAAAATAGCCGAAAAAACTTTAACTTGCCGGTTTAAATACTCCTGAGCAACTTCAGCCTCCACCCTAGCGCTGGCGGCCAACTGAATCAGCGACATCTGACTGTTTTGATTTTCCAACAACTGATAAAAAGCCTCATCCAACTGTCGCTTTTGCTTGCTTTCATTCAGATTATTGACAATCAACAAGCCTGCGAATCCGCCCAAACCAATTACCAATAAAAATTCTAAAATTGCCATAAAATCGATTGTATTGCGAGTTTGAATAACGCTGAATAAAACTAAATGAAATAATGATGTTAATTCAACTTCTACTTATCTAATAAATTTTTGCAGCCTGCCTCTGCAGGCTTTGTTTTTGTAGAAATGATTTAAATCACCGTTTTAATTGATTCTTGCAGCCCGCAGAAGCGGGCTTTGTTTGTGCGATCGTGTTGCTAGCGATTTAAATCGCCGTCTTTGTTTGCGTACCGATCAAACTTGAGGTTGAACTAAATTTTCCTTACCTTTAATCACCTTAGCAGATACAATCTTGTCTCCCTGCTTCAGTTGCTCCAAAACCTCTTTTCCTTCAGTCACGTAACCAAAAACAGCATATCTACCGTCCAACAGATTCAAACCAGCGGGCGTAAGTTCAGGTTCAAACAAGAAAAAGAAAAATTGAGAAGAACCGCTGTCGGGCTCGGCTTCTTCCCTAGCCATCGCCACAGTACCGAAAGCCGAAAAAGGCAAAACAGGTTCGTCGCGATAGCGCCCCGCATCTTCTAGAGTAATCCCGTAAACAGGTTCTTTTTCGTCCCTAACGAGCACTTCTAGCGGAATATTCCGATATTTGCCAGTAGCTGGGTCAATAAAACCCACTTCCTTGCCTTCGGGGTCTCCCGTTTGCAAAACATAGGATTCTTCCGATCGAATAAACGATAAACCGTCATAAAAACCTCGATCGACCAAATCCACAAAATTACCAGCAGTCACCGGCGCGCTGTAACCGTCAACCACAAGAGTCATTTTTCCCTTTTGAGTTTCCACAGCCACAGTAGCGCGCCCTTTCAGTTGAGGCAGATTAGCATACTTTGCCGGTACTTCAAACGGAAACTCTGTCACCATCAACTCTTGGATTTCGCCTACCGAACCGAGGATTGTGGCTTTCAAATCAATCACTTTTTCCCTGTCTTTAGCCTCAACAGCCTTTTCCAGTTGGGCAACTCCCTCCTTGACTCGCACGACTAGCGCCTCAGCTTCCGGCTTTTGCGCCTCGGGAATACTCGCTAAAATATCTGACTCCCGCAGGTTGAGAATCCTTGAAGCCTTGCTGACATCGCTGCTAATGGGCCCCCAACGCTTAGAACGTATGTGGTTGCCAATATCTTCGAGACTGATTTGCAATTCTCGCACAGTCTGATTGTCAATCGGTAAAGCTAAGCGCAGCAGCGCCCGGCCGTCGGTAATCGCATTCCCCGCAGGCATACTGCTGGGGCGTTTGGCATGGGATACTTCACTGAAACTCAGGGAGAGTGAGAACAGCAGGAGTGCTAAAGCGACGGTTTTGACCAAGCGCTTGCACCTATCGATCGAGAAATTCTGCAAATGCAACATAACTTTAACTTTTATTGCCTCTTTTATCTTCCCACAGCGCTGCCCGCCTTCTAACCGTTACATCCGTTCCCAAACTTCATTCCTGAGAGAGCTTTTTAGCTTTCGGTACAGAAGTTGCTCCCTTTCAACGGTAAAATAAAATGCCAATTGCTTTTTGATGCCGTCGGCTAGACTGCGGCTTTAAGCTGACACTGCTCAAAAACTGATACAATCCCCAGACTCCTGTCGTGGAGAGATCGAACATTTTAGACCGAGGTTCCTGCTTTGGTGACTCACTCAGCCACCAGTAAATCTCAAATCGAAAAATGGCAAATCTAAAATCGACTGACTGTAGTTCCCCCGTGCCCTCCGGCGACGGGATTGCCCGCAAAAATTTTTTATATGATTTCCAGTAACGACTTCCGAACAGGTGTTTCAATTGAATGGAATAACGGCGTGTGGCGGGTTATCGAATTCCTCCACGTTAAGCCAGGAAAAGGCTCAGCTTTTGTGCGGACAAAATTAAAAAACGTCCAAACAGGAAGCGTAGTAGAACAAACTTTCCGGGCTGGGGAGAATATGCCTCAAGCCAATCTCGAAAAGAGCTCGATGCAGCATACCTATAAAGAAGGCGACCAGTTTGTCTTTATGGATATGGAAACTTACGAGGAAAGTCGCCTCAGTGCTAAGGAAATAGGCGATCGTGTCAAATATCTCACTGAAGGAATGGAAGTTAGCATCCTTCGCTGGAATGACCAAATCATGGAAGTGGATCTGCCCAACTCTGTCGTCTTGGAAGTGACGCAAACCGATCCCGGAGTCAAAGGAGATACTGCCACCGGTGGCAGCAAACCCGCCATCCTCTCCACCGGCGCTCAGATTATGGTGCCTCTATTTATTTCGATTGGAGAACGGATTCGGATTGATACTCGTGAAGACAAGTACCTCGGTCGAGAGTAGAAACGACGGAGGAAAAGGGAGTTTTGAGTTCGGGTTTTAGAGTTTTAAGTTAAATAGCTAAAAATTCCACACTTATCGCTCAAAGCTTAAAAACTATCCCTTTTATCTCCAAACTCGGTGAGTTTCCTAGCTGCGCCGGATTCCTAATTTTCAATTATCAATTCTCAATTACCCTTTAATTTGCTGTGGAATTAGACTTAAACCAGCTTTGCGAATTGCTAACTGTTTTAGACAAAACAGGCATTTCGGAACTGACGTTAAAAAGTGGGGAGCTTGAACTGACAGTACGCAAAGGCATTCTAGCCAGCGAACCAAGCACCGCTGCAGCGCTCCCTGCTGCTGCGACAATCGCTCCGATCGCCTTGGGTGCTGCTAGTAGCTCCACTGTGGCATCACCGGATGCTGTTGGCGAAAATTCAGGAGCGGCTCAGGCTCATCCCCCTGCTGCCTTTTCTGCTGCCGTTTCTCCTCCTGTCGATACCAAATGGGTGCCAATTATCTCGCCGATGGTAGGAACCTTTTATCGCGCGGCAGGCCCCGATGAGCCACCTTTTGTCAATGTGGGCGATCGGATCAAAGTCAGCCAGACAGTTTGTATTATCGAAGCGATGAAGCTGATGAACGAAATTGATGCTGATGAAGTGTCCGGTCAAGTGATGGAAATTTTAGTTCAAAATGCGGAACCTGTCGAATACGGTCAAGTTTTGATGCGAATTAATCCGGATTGAAAGATTACTTTATTGTTATGGAATAAATCCTAATATTTCCAAATCGCTTCTCTCCGGTGAGTTTGATGAAGTCATCCCAGCCTGTCCCGCAAGAGGTTGTGCAACAAGTTGCTGAGTATTTCAGCATCCTGAGCGAACCAATGCGTTTACGAATTTTGAACTTGCTTCGCGACGGCGAAAAATGCGTGCAAGAGTTGGTGGAAGCTACTCAAACGAGTCAAGCCAATGTTTCTAAGCACCTCAAACTTATGGTGCAAGCTGGTATCCTCACTCGCCGGAGCGAAGGGACTTCAGCTTATTATAAGGTGCAGGACGAGTTAATTTTTGAGCTGTGCAATATGGTGTGCGATCGGCTTGCTACCAGGATCGAAGAGCAAGCCCTGCACTTTAGAGCATTTAGCCTGACATCAAATACTAAAAATTAGTTTTTAGTTGTTAGTTGTTAGTCCTTAGTCCTTAGTTGTTAGTCATTACAGTAATCCTTGCAGGATTTGCAGGACTATTCCTTACCATGCTCTTCGAGAGCATGGCAGATGGTTCGGCTCTGGCTCGCTTACATGGGTTTCCAGGCTCTGGGAAAGCCACCAGTTAACGTCATTAGTCACAAGTGCGATCGCCCCCCAATAGCAAACCTCATTAGTCCCCAGCCATCAGTTATCTCAAATCCGGTAACTGCGGAATTATACCTGACAAACGAGCGGGACACTTAGCTGCACGATCGCACTGCACTCAGAAAATATTATTTTTTGTAAAATATAAAAATATCATCAGTTATCAGTTATCAGTTATCAATCCCTACTTTTTTCATTCCGATCGATGATCTTCGCAAGCGGGGACAGCACTAATGACTAATAACTAATGACTCCTAATTTTTAAAGAGGAAAATTTTTGTCAAAACTTTGGCGGGTACTCGGCTGAGCAACCTCCAAACCTTCGCCACCCAAAAGTTCTAAAGGCTTGCCATCCACCGAAATCCAAACCTTAGCATTCGGTTTTAAACTCGTAGCCGTATAGATAACTTGCCCTAACCGGCCGGTCATCGAAGTGCTGCCTCCGCCCGAAGTAAATTCGGCCGACAAATCGACATAAACTCCGTCATTCTTGACACTCAAACTGCGGAGTTTTGTCCCTTGGGGAATTTCGCTATAAACAGTTGCATCCTTGGGCCCAGCCAACAAACTGTTAAAAGCAGCTTCTAAAGCTGTATCAGGCTCGTCAGCAGGTTTGACAGCTACTTTCGTAGGAACTGCTTCAAATTTACCACCGGCCCCTTTAACCCAGTAAACTTGGACTGTTGGAGCACCAGCCTCCGGCAAAGGCTTTGGCTGTGGCGACTTGGAAACCAGAGCCTGCTGTGGCAGAGTCTGTGGAGTCTGAGCCTGCGGCACCTCAACAGGATTGGGAGGAGGTACGGGAATAATTACAGCAGGGGATTCTGCAGGAGTTGGGGACAGCGCCGGAGCGGTAGTCGGAGCGGAGGAGTGCGTCTCTGCGGAGTTTGGCGAACGGTTCGCCGTCCACAAGGCAATACCCCCTCCCGCTGCTAAAGCGAACCCGCAAACACCGGCAATGACTGCTGTGGAGATGCGGCTTACTTCTGGTCCATCTTTCATAATACAAATCCTCCTTACAGATAGAGTGCTTCGCACGGTGAGGAGCGACTCCCGATCGGCTACATTTGTCTGTGGTTAGATTCTGGAATTGACACAATTGCATTGCTGCTAGCGAACTCTTTACGGCAAGTCTCACATATCCTGAATCCGACTATTGGAACCCTAGACCATTATATGAGGTTTCGCGCGTGGAGTATGTCACAGTATGTCGATCGGCCTAGTCGCCGCTATATTCTATAGTAGTCTTGACATACTCCCACCACGCTCGCGGAGTACCGCACCAGCGTGGGGGATTCTTATTCATGGTTCATCGAAGTCCACTTACCGCATCAAATTGCTGATCAACAGCAGTGGTGGTCTTCTCCCCATGCTTTCGCTCGTCCGAGCCAGATTCGTCATGCCCTGGCGTACTGTGTTTATTCCACTCAACTCCAAGAATATTCAGTCCTTTATACAGAATGTTCAGAGCTGCATTTGTATATGGATTTATTGTTTTACTTAACAACGGAAAAAAGCCGTCTTCAAAAGACGGGGTTTTCAACCCAATTTTCTGATAAATAGTTCGATCTGTTAACCGCAGAGTTCAACCAAAAGACAAAGATAAACGCAAATAATTCACTAATTGAAAGCGAATGAGTGCAAAACGTCTAAGCAAGAATGAGGTCAAAAAAAATATTTTTCCCCAAACAAAAAGCGCCCCTATTTCTAGGAGCGCTTTTTGTAATCTCAGACTAAAACTTAGCCGTTGATAGA
>NZ_JAUBPN010000031.1:0-50855 GCF_036700745.1 Microcoleus sp. S36a_B3
CTTTCTCGCCTTCTGGGCATATCTAGCATCGGGAAAAACTACCTTGCCATATTGGGGAGAGGCGGCGCTACTGGCGAAAGAAACTTTGTTGGCATCTCTAGTAGTTTTGGGGCTGTTAATTAATATCGATCGCACCCAGAGTTTAGCTCGTCAGCAAGGTTTTGACATCACTGTTAGTGGTTGGCAGTATGGCTAATTGAGAATGGTGCAAGATCTCAGTTTAAACAAATTCATGCCACCTGAAATAATCGTTCTAGCTTCTTAGTTGCTGGCAAGGGTTTACCTTCAGCTTGACAGCTTTCAATTAGTAACTCTAGTACCTCTCGTGCATTGTAGATAGCTTCTTCATAAGAATCTCCGTGAGTTACCGGCTGCATTACATCCTCAAATTCAGGCAAAAACACGACAAAGCACCGATCGCCTTCTGACCATTGGATAACAACTGTATATTTCATGGTTCTGTCTCCTCTGCTTCGATTTGCCTAAGCACATCAATTGTTTTGTTGACTAATTTATCTAAATATAGTTTAGCATCATTGTCTTGCATCCCCTCGCAGATGTACAATGGTTGGATCGCACCCCTTGACTAACAACCACAATAAAGCCATACACTCGATCCAAAACAAGCAACATCAGATAGAATTCAGTAAAAAACTAGAAAATGGAAGCAATACAACTGTCTTTGTTCTCAAAAGAGTCAGAATTAATTCCTGCCAAAAAGCAGAAAAAAGCAAAATTAGGGCGTTACGAACGCATCCAACGCGAACTAGAAGCCAATGACTGCGACCCGTACAAGATATTCATTGATATTGAATCTCAGTCGCTGCCCAAATCAGACTATACATTTGTCGATATTTTCTGCGGTGCGGGCGGCATGACCCAAGGTTTATTGCAAGCAGGTTTCCGACCAGTAGCAAGTGTTGAAATTAATCCCATCGCCTCGGCAACTCATACAAAAAACTTTCCCGATTGCCATCACTTGTGCGACGATATAAAAAACTTAAATCCCCAACAGTTGCTCGCTGAAATTGGTTCGCCAGAAGTTCATGTTGTTGCAGGTGGCCCGCCATGTCAAGGCTTCTCAGTAGCCGGGAAACGCGACCCCAACGACCCTCGAAATCGCTTATTTAGAGAGTTTGTCCGCGTTGTCTCTGAAATACGTCCTTGGTATGTGGTCATGGAAAACGTACCCGGAATATTGACTATACAAAAAGGAGCTGTTAAGCAAGCCATTTGCGAGGCTTTTGAGGAAATTGGCTATCCCCATATGTCCGTTGCTGTTCTGGAATCAGCCGCCTATGGAGTCCCGCAAATCCGGCCACGAGCTATTTTTATTGCTAACAGATTTGGGATGCCAAATCCCTATCCAAAGCCGCAATTGTTGTCTGAAAAATACAAAGCAATTGAGTCAGCAATTGATGATTTGCCAGAGTATACTCGCATACCAGAAATTAATCACGAGTGGACTCGTCATTCTGCTGAGTATATGGAAAGACTTGCTAAAGTTCCGCCTGGAGGTTCTTTGTATGCAAGCTATGCAGATGCTTTCAAGCGACAGTATCCAGGAAAACCGAGCATGACTGTGAAAGAAAATCACGGCGGCACTCATATTCATCCTTATCTGAATCGCGTTATTTCAGCCCGTGAAATGGCTAGATTGCAAACTTTCCCGGATTCATTTATTTTTGAAGGTTCGATGAAAAAGGCAATGTGGCAAATTGGAAATGCCGTGCCGCCGCGCTTAGCAGAGTGTATCGGTTTTGCACTTATTCCATACTTGACTGATATTGCTTTGAACAAGTCTAGCAAAATTACTCTTAACCATCGGAAGCAGATTCAGCTAGTTTTTGATTGAGAACTTTTCTCCAAGTTTCAAAATCATACCAGCCACATCCCACGCAGCCTTCCTCAGCTTCTGCACCGCGCTGATGTATGGAAGGCCAGTCTTCCCCTCCTTCATACCAAAAGCTGATACCGAAAGGTTCGCCCCTTTTTCCTGTTTTGATGCAGCGTTCGCAACTTCGAGATTTTAGAAGATTGTGATTGCCTGAAGCATCCTTCTTGAGCAACTGAAATTTTTTATTTATTTGAGATTCGCTCATAGATGTCAGGTGTGGCGGCTCATTTTCTCCCCAGCGTTCCATCGGGAATCTATGGTCAATTACTAATTCATGGGCTGCTCGTTTCCTCTGTTCGATTACATCTGTATAACCAGAAACTTCGAGTATTCTTTTTACTAGAGTATCGGGTATGTTAGCAGCAGAATTTGCTGATTTTATCTCTCCTGTCCAGCGATCGCCCAAGCGCATTCCCTGACAAGTTTGACAGTACCTCTTTTCTCTTTCAATAACCAGACCGGGGCGCTTCCTGGTTCCGCGCTGCAATCCCTGAATCCCTCCGCCACCAGCATATTGACCTGATGCTATCTGTTTTCCTTCGCACTCCCGACAGTGCCATTGTTGGTCTGAAAGGAGATTCAAGACTTTTAATTGCGTTGAGTCTTGTTTTAATTGAGCTTTAATTGTGGTTGCTAAATCTTGATTGCTCACTCTATATTTTCGGCTTCTATTTCTAGTTTTTCGAGAAGATTGGAAACTGTTGTGCCTAAGCCGCTAGCCAGACTTACAATTGCAGTTATGGACGGATTTCTGACTCCGCGTTCTACTCCAGATATATAAGTGCGGTCTAAGTTAGCGCGCATTCCGAGCTCCTCTTGCGAAATTCCTAACACTGTTCTGCGTTGCCTGACGAGATCACCTAAAGCACGCAGAATTTTCCGTTTCGATCGACTCATTTGCCAATTTTCAGTCTCTGCGGACTATCCGTCTACGGACGATGTGTCACATTTCGGGGAAGTTCGCCCCCGCCAACCAGACCTATCCCCAGTGCCACACAGATGTACAATGGTGGGATCGCATTCCCCAATTCCCAACCGTGATAGAGCGCTACACCTTGCCCGAAATGGGCAACATCTGGACTGAAACCGCCAAACTCAAAAGCTGGCTGCAAGTAGAAATCGCTGTCTGCGAAGCTCAAGCCGAACTCGGCTACATCCCCGCCGCCGCAGTCGAAGAAATCAAAGCTAAGGCTAATTTTGACCCGAAACGAGTCCTCGAAATTGAAGCCGAAGTCCGCCACGACATGATCGCCTTCTTGACAAATGTCAACGAATATGTGGGCGATGCCGGCCGCTACATTCACCTCGGTTTAACCAGTTCCGATGTGCTCGATACTGCTTTGGCGCTGCAATTAGTCGCTAGTGTCGATATTTTGTTAGAACGTGTCGAAGATTTGAGCCAAGCTATTCGCTATCAGGCCCAACAACACCGCAATACTGTGATGGTTGGCCGATCGCACGGAATTCACGCCGAACCCATCACCTTTGGCTTTAAACTAGCAGGATGGCTGGCGGAAGTGTTTCGCAACCGCGCCCGATTAGTGAATTTGCGATCGTCCATTGCAGTCGGCAAAATCTCCGGCGCAGTCGGCACCTATGCTAATATCGATCCGCGAATTGAAGCCATAGCCTGTCAAAACCTCGGACTCGAACCCGATTGTGCATCGACTCAAGTCATTTCGCGCGATCGACACGCCGAATACGTCCAAACCTTAGCACTGTTAGCAGCATCGATCGAGCGTTTTGCAGTAGAAATCCGCAACCTCCAACGCACCGACGTGCTCGAAGTCGAAGAATTCTTTTCCAAAGGGCAAAAAGGCTCATCCGCCATGCCCCACAAACGCAACCCAATTCGCTCCGAAAGACTGACAGGAATGGCAAGAATTGTCCGCGCCAACGCCGTCGCAGCCTTAGAAAACGTGGCGCTTTGGCACGAAAGAGACATCTCTCACAGTTCCGTAGAACGGATGATTTTACCCGACAGTTCTACAGTAACTCACTTCATGTTAGTAGAAGCCACAGACTTAGTAAAACACCTGCTAGTCTATCCCGAAAACATGAAGCGAAACATGAACCTTTACGGCGGAGTAATCTTCAGCCAGCGCGTGATGTTAGCCTTAGTAGAAAAAGGCACGAGTCGCGAAGACGCATACACAATTGTCCAATCTTGCGCTCACGAAGCCTGGAACAAGCCAGGGGGCGATTTCTACAATTTGATTGCTAAGGACGATCGCGTTACTGCTAAAATGACGAGCAAAGAAATTGATGATTGCTTCGATCCGCAGTATCAATTGAGGCATTTAGATTTAGTGTATCAGCGCTTGGGAATTTGAGGAAAATTAACAACTACAAGAGAGCGATCGTTCTCGCGCTTGTCGGATAGTCTGACAGTCGAAGATTCCGCCGGGGGTTTCAACCCCTGTCGGTATGGCGGGCAGGAAAACAGCACGAAAAGTGTGAAAATTCCCCAAGATATGAAATTTAAAAACTCTATTAAATATGCACTGAACCGAGTTATGAAATTAAACCGATTTACCAAATATTTAATTGTATTCGCTATAACATTACTATCTACAACCGCACTCAATTATACAATATTTGTCCGCGCCCAGGAGCCGCCAGAAGTGCAATCTCCCCAATCAGAAGCAAGCCCAGTAGCGCCTGAAAGCATTTTCATGAGTCAACTTCCCAGTTGGGCGCGCCTTGTTGACATCCGCAAAGTAAATCCCAACATTCGCCTCGATATCCGCTACGCCACGGCGAACAATTTCTTGAAACGAAAGCTTTACTCTCAAGCCAAATGCGCTTTGAGAAGTTCTGTCGCTCAAAAATTAGCTCTAGTTCAAACAGATTTAGAAAAAATTGGATTGGGTTTGAAAGTTTACGATTGCTACAGGCCTTTTTCTGTGACTGAGCAAATGTGGAAAGTTATGCCCGATCCGCGCTATGTTGCTAATCCTGCTAGGGGTTCGCGGCACAATCGCGGTGCGGCTGTAGATTTAACTTTAGTCGATCGCACTGGCAAAGAATTAGAAATGCCCACACCTTACGATGATTTTACCGAAAAAGCTCACGGAGATTATCAAGGCGGCAGCGCCCAATCTCGGAAAAATCGTCAAGTGCTTAAGGATGCGATGAAAAAACACGGATTTATCGGTATTACAACAGAATGGTGGCACTTTGATTCGGAAGATTGGCAGAAATTTGCAATTCTTGATATCTCGCTTGGAACAATTCCTTGATTAGCTAAGCATCAAGACCAAAGAAACCGGGTTTTTTAGTGAATCTGTGGTTTACTGCGAAAATACTTCGCAAAAAACCCGGTTTCTCGCCACCCGTACATCAAGGACTATAAACGGCGAACTTTATCGGACTCGCACATAAAATTCGTATTCATATCCCCGGAAATTTGAGTTTAGTTCAAATGTGTAATTGCCAGTAGCAGGGATTTTTCCAGTCCACTCTGTTTCATTGCCTGTATAATTATCTCCCGTCAAATTTTTGCCATTAGAAGTCAGAATTAGTGGAAAAACACCTCTCCGATTCTTAACAGTCATTGTTTGATTCTTGGCGGCTCGAATCTGGTAAGAGTGACTGCCACCGCCAATAATTCGACCTTTAACAATGGCTTCATTTCCCCCAGGCAGAAAATTAATTTGCTGGTTCACATTCACACAACTGCTTTCGGTGCGATTTTTGGCAATCCAACCGGGCGGTTCGGTAATTCGCAGCCAACCGTTTTGTTCTTCGGCGACTGAAACAAAGGTATTATTTTTGAGTTTTCCTACTATGTTGCTGCCCCTTACTTGTGGGCGCGATCGTACATTTAGCGGTGGATTCGGATCGCTGACTACAGCCTGAGTAATTTTACACCCGGAATTGGGAGGTGTGACAACTACTGGGCGAACTTTTTGCGGAGAAACTGCGACGATTTGCGGTGGTTGAAGTGCGGGGCTTTGGGCTGGTTGAGATGGATATGGGGGAGATTCTGCAACCTGGGTTTCGGCTTGCAGGGGTTCTGGTTGCAGAGATTGGGGGTTGTTCGCCGACAGCGCTGCAATGGGGTTTCCGGTTGCTGCTGGCGATTCTGCAACGGGAGGAGGGGATTGTTTCATCGCGCCAGACTGTATAGTTGCAGCAGCGACTCCCACCGCTGTTGCAAGTCCTGCTAAGCTGACTGTGATGATTTGACTGTTGGTAAATGACATAATTGACCTCTCTGTATTTATACTAATAATTTTTGTTTCGGAGTTGGGGCGATCGCCAGTTTATTTATAGTGGAAATACCTAGTGCGAGCCGCTGGGTCAGGATTTTTATCTAAAATTTCAGATGGATAATTGCCGCAATAATTTCCGTCAATATATACTGGATGCCTTTACTGATGGTAATCTTGCTTGTCATTTGCGCGCAAATCTGGCAAGGTAAGTGTTCAGCACGAGGTGTATAAAATGTCAAGATTGATTCCTCTGAGATTACAACCGCCCCGCGATCGATTGTTGGAGGAGGTGAAGCAGGAAGTTGTCGCCGCGATCGCGCAGTCTTTGCACGCTGCTGTGCTGGCTAACTTCAGCCCAGACTCGCAGCCTCTGGGTGCTAGCCGCTGTTGGGATGTGGAAGTGAAAGCCGGCAACCGTCCGAGTTTTCGCCTTCCTCCCAAAGCTAGCATTTCTAAAGTGTTCGATCGCAGCGGTGGCAAATTGGTCATTTTGGGAGCGACGGGTTCCGGCAAAACCACGACCCTGCTAGAATTGGCTCTGGTGTTAGTTTCCCGCGCCCAAAAAGATGCTAGTTTGCCTCTACCAGTGTTGTTTGAACTCGGATCGTGGAAAGCCGAATCCGGGGCGATCGCCGATTGGTTAATTGCTCAACTTCAGTACAAATATGGCATCTCTCCCGCTGCGGGCAAAAAATGGCTCGCCGAACAAAAATTGTTACCTCTCCTCGACGGTTTAGACGAAGTAGAAACCCATCGCCAAAACTTGTGCATTCAAGCAATCAATCAGTTTCTTGAAAGCGAAATTAAACCAAAACATTTAGTAGCTTGCAGCAGTTTTGAAGTTTACAAAAACTGCCAAACTCGATTTAAACTCCAAGCAGCAGTTTTGCTAAAACCTCTGACAGAAATTCAAATTCAAAATTATCTGCAAGCAGCCAGAAGCCGCGAACTTTGGTACAGCATCGAGAAGGAACCAGAATTGTTGAAACTGGCAAAAGTTCCCTTATTATTGAGCATGATGGCTTTGGCTTACGACGATATTTTAATCGAAGCTTGGAAGCGCATAACTTCAGCAGAAGAACAGCGCAAATATCTGTTAACTGCCTATATTCGCCACCAAATTAGCCGGGAAGTCAAGCAGTATCCGAGAAACAAGGAACTGCGGCCCGAACAAATTCGCCACTGGCTGGGATGGTTGGCCAGAAGGATGGAACAGCAAGGACTTCAAGAATTTTACCTCGATCGCATACCGTCTGGCTGGCTGCAAACAGGCGAGGAACGGCGCAAGTATCAGTTTGGAGTTAAGTTGCTTGGCGGGCTGATTTGGGTGATTTTGGGATTAATTTTTACCCTAGTCTCCGGGTCGATTTGGGGGTTGATTGCGGGTGCTGTTGTGGCGGTAATTAGTGTTTTCTTGCCGGGAATTCCGGGGATTGAAAGTTTTATTTTGCACCTTGTACTGTGGTCTAGCGGTCATATTCCTTGGGATTACCAGCGTTTTTTGGATGCTGCGGGCGATCGCCTGCTGCTGCAAAAAACTGGCGATCGGCGCTATCGATTTATCCACGATTTGTTACAAAAACATTTTGCTGAAATATAAATGCTTAGGTAAATCCACTGAATTTAGCATAAAACATAGATTGCTGCTAAAAAGCTTGCTGTGTATTTGTTCTTGCCTTCTTCGTTCTTTGTTCTTCCTTACTGTACTGTATCGATCGCCCGTACTTGAAACAGCATAACGAGCGATCGAATTACTGACTGTAATTAGTTTATATTTTCTGGTTCTACTCCCAAAGCCTGCAATTGTTGAGCTAATTGTTCGACACGTTGAGCTAATTGTTGGGCGCGTTGCGATTCCTGTTTCACCTGTTCTTCTGGTGTCAGATAGCGTTTGCCATCGCTGTCATACCAATACAACCACTCTCTTGTCACCCCAGAATAATTTCCCCTTTCACAACCAATTACCAAACCAATTTCTGGCATCCAAACTGGACTTTCTGACTGTAATTCATATTTGCCATTGACTAACTTGTGTACTTCCAAATGAGGTTTACGGCGGCGGCGGGAAGAATAAATAATGTAATAAAGTACACCTAAAGCTTGATAGTCCTCCAATTTGGTGCTGTATTCCTTGCGATAATTTGGAGAAACAACTTCCAGTACAAACAGCGGCAGGACATTTTCATCCCAGAGCACGTAACTGGGACGCAATTCTTCGTCGTAAAACCTTTCTACTCCTAAACTTAAGAAGGCATCAGGGACGATGGGCGGTGTTTCTGGGTGATAGTAAATACCCATATCAATTCCAAAAAACTAGTCCATTCGTTCCGACCAGAGTATCAACAAGATTGCTTTTAACAACCCCGGTATTAGTTCTTGCAGTTCATTATCCACAGGCGTTTCATCAGAATCTAACAGTTCGTCGGGTGAGGGCAAGTTCCTCGGTAAGTTGTAATGTAACATTGTGGCTTTCCTCAAAACTAATTCATATTATAGAAACACAAATTACTATTGAACAATGGAATATTTTTCAAAAGATTTGACAAAAAGAGCGAAAGATGATAGATGAGAGATTTTATACTATCCAAGTGCAAACTGTACGATCGCATCCTCATCCGCACCCCAAAAGGTTAAGATTCTAATCTGACCTCCTGCAATCATTGCTTCACCTCCTATGGCAGAAACCTTACTGTTCAACGCCCTCCGCGAGGCGTTAGACGAAGAAATGGCCCGCGACTCAGCCGTATTCGTACTCGGCGAAGACGTAGGCCAATACGGCGGTTCCTATAAAGTCACCAAAGACCTCTACGAGAAATACGGCGAACTCCGAGTGCTCGACACCCCGATCGCCGAAAATAGCTTTACAGGCATGGCAGTCGGCGCAGCAATGACCGGATTGCGGCCGGTCATCGAAGGCATGAACATGGGCTTTTTGCTGCTGGCGTTCAACCAAATATCCAACAACGCCGGAATGCTGCGCTACACCTCCGGCGGCAACTTCAAAATGCCGATGGTGATTCGCGGCCCCGGCGGCGTGGGCCGACAACTCGGCGCGGAACACTCCCAGCGTCTCGAAGCCTATTTCCAAGCAGTACCGGGTTTGAAAATAGTCGCTTGTTCGACTCCCTACAACGCCAAAGGACTCTTAAAATCAGCCATCCGCGACGATAACCCCGTTCTGTTCTTCGAGCACGTCCTGCTGTACAACCTCAAGGAAAATTTGCCAGAAACAGAATATTTAGTGCCGTTAGACAAAGCGGAAATTGTGCGATCGGGCAAAGATGTCACCATCTTGACATATTCCAGAATGCGGCACCACGTCCTGCAAGCCCTGCCCGCACTGCTAAAAGAAGGTTACGATCCCGAAGTAATCGACCTAATTTCTCTCAAACCCCTGGATATGGAGACAATTGGCGAATCCATTCGCAAAACCCACAAAGTAATTATTGTGGAGGAATGTATGAAAACCGGAGGCATCGGTGCCGAACTAATTGCTTCGATTAGCGATCGATTTTTTGACGAACTCGACGCACCAGTTTTGCGCCTGTCTTCGCAAGATATTCCCACACCTTACAACGGTAATTTGGAAAGACTGACAATTGTCCAGCCCAACCAAATTGTCGAAGCCGTCCAAAAAATGGTAGCTTTGCGAGTATAAATAGTTATTGGTAATTTGTAATTTGTTGTTGGTTATTTGTTATTTGTTATTTGAAGACCGAAAAAAAGCTCGGGACGAACTAATAACCAATAACCAACAACCAATAGCCAATAACTAATAACCAATAACCAATAACCAATAATTAAATATGCAAAAACAGCGTTCAATATTAGCCCTAATTTTTGTTTTGATCGTGGCAGCCATTACTGTAATAGTAACAATACCGACGCGGCTGGGATTAGACTTGCAAGGAGGGTCGCAACTGACGATTCAGGTAAAAACTACCCCCACAATTCCCAAAATTGAGCCGGGAATGTTAGAAGCAGTGCGGCGGATCGTCGAAAACCGCGTCAACGGTTTGGGCGTTTCCGAATCAGTGGTACAAACAGTAGGAGAAAACCAAATTCTCGTGCAGTTGCCCGGAGTAAATGACCCGCAGCAAGCAGAACGAGTTTTGGGCGGCACCGCCAAGCTAGACTTTCGGGAACAACTGCCGGGAACAGAAGCGCAATTAGCTATTGAAAGGCAGTTGCAGCAGGAATTGCTGGTCAAACAAACAGAATTGAAAATGAGCAAAAATGAAGCCGCAATTCAAGAAAATCAGGCTGCTTTGAAAAGGAGCAATGAGGCGATCGCCAAACTCTACAAAAGCAGCGGACTAGGCGGCGAAAACCTCAAAGACGCTCAACCTCAACCCTTGCAGTCTGGGCAAAACTGGAACGTCGCTCTCCGTTTCGATACAAAAGGAGGCGAATTGTTTGGCGAACTAACTAAAAATTTAGCCGGCACCGGACGGACTCTGGGGATTTTTCTAGACGAAAGAATGATCAGTTCTCCTGTAGTAGGCGTTGAATTTGCCCAGACAGGAATTACTGGCGGCAGTGCCGTAATTCAAGGCAACTTTACCACCCAAGAAGCTAACGATTTGGCAGTGCAATTGCGGGGCGGTGCTTTGCCGGTACCTGTCGAAATTATTGAGAACCGTACCGTCGGTGCAAGCTTAGGACGAGACAGCATTCAAAGCAGTATTAATGCAGGGATCGGAGGCTTAATTTTAGTTTTGATGTTCATGATAGGTTACTACCGACTCCCCGGTGTAATTGCCAATATTGCTCTGTTAATTTATGCTTTGCTAACTTGGGCTGCTTTTGTACTGTTGGGAGTGACATTAACGCTGCCGGGAATTGCTGGTTTTGTACTCAGCATCGGGATGGCGGTAGATGCTAACGTGCTGATTTTTGAGCGCACTAGGGAAGAGTTGCGGGCGGGGAAGACGCTTTATCGATCGGTCGAATCGGGTTTTTACCGAGCTTTTTCCAGCATTTTAGACGGCAACGTCACCACAGTTATTGCTTGTGCTGCTTTGTTCTGGTTGGGCGCTGGTTTAGTTAAAGGGTTTGCTGTAACTCTGGCATTGGGCGTGGTAGTGAGTATGTTTACTGCTATTACTTGCAGCCGCACTCTACTTTTGGTAGTGTTGGGCTTTCCGGCGCTGCGAAAACCTCAGTGGTTCTGTCCCGGTTTGTCTAAAACTGCTAATAGTTAACTGTTAACGGTTGACAGTTGACAGTTAACTGTTAACGGTTAACTGTTAACGGTTGGCAGTTGGCAGTTAACTATTAGCAGTTGACAGTTGGCAGTTGACAGTTAACTTCTTCCCTCTTCCCTCTTCCCTCTTCCTTCTTCCTTCTTCCTTCTTCCTTCTTCCATCCATCCGTTACATCCGTTACATCCGTTACAGAATCCGTTGCCGAACTTTCCTCTTCCTTCAAATTATGAAATTCAGTGTAATCAAATATCGATCGCTCTGGTGGAGTATTTCCGCCGCGATCATCCTTGCAGGTATAGTATCGATGGCGATTTCTTGGACTCGTCCCGACATCCGCGCACCGCTGCGCCCCAGTTTAGACTTTATCGGCGGCACTCGCCTGCAATTTGAACTCGACTGCACGAAACCGGAAAATTGTAAACCCATCGATCTTGCTGCTGTCCGCCAAGTCCTCGATACCCAAGGTTTAGCTGGTAGCAGCATTCAAGTTATCGGCAAAGAACAGCGCGGTTTGTCGCTGCGGACAAAAACTTTGGATGTCGAAAAGCGGACTGAGTTGCAAAAAGCTTTGAGCGAAAAACTAGGCGCTTTTGCTCCTCAATCTATTCAAATAGATACGGTTGGGCCTACCCTCGGCAAACAGTTGTTTACTTCTGGTTTGCTGGCTTTGTTGCTTTCCTTTGCAGGCATTACTCTTTATCTGACATTCCGATTTCAGTTAGATTATGCCTTTTTTGCCTTCGTTGCTCTGTTTCACGACGTGTTAATTACTGTTGGTGTTTTCTCGTTTTTGGGTTTAGTTCTAGGGGTAGAAGTAGACAGTTTATTTGTGGTCGCGCTCTTGACAATTATCGGTTTTTCTGTTAACGATACAGTGGTAATTTACGATCGCGTGCGGGAAGTAATTAAGCTAAATCCCGGACTGTCGATCGATCAAATTGTCGATGATGCCGTCATGCAAACCCTGGGAAGGTCAATCAACACCACCCTGACAACCCTGCTGACCTTGTTTTCAATCTTTTTGTTTGGTGGCGAAACGCTTAAATACTTTGCTTTAGCATTGATTATCGGTTTTATTGCCGGTGCGTATTCCAGTATTTTCATTGCCAGCACGCTGCTAGCTTGGTGGCGCAGTCGCACGGGCAACTCCATCCCCCTCCCCGCAGAAGGAATCAACCCATCAGAAGAAGTTTAACGATTGTTGGTCATCAGTCATTAGCGATCGGGCTGCTGACTGCTGTTATAGCAACCGTGCAAAGACGGTTAGGAAGTTCTTATTGCACTTTCCCCATGCAGTCGATTGCAACTTCGGTCTTCCTTCTTCCTTTTTCCTTCTTCCTTCTGCTATGACTAATGAAAGCGACCCAATTTTTCAAAGAGAAGTCCAAAGGCTTCACAAACTAACAGTTTACGGCCGCTGGTTAACTGTGATATTGCTATGGATTAGCGTCGGTTCTTTCAGCATTTGGAGTTTGCGTCGCGAAATCGGTTTGTGGTTAGAACACTTCACTTGGGCTGCGGTGTACTACGGTTTATACTTTCACCGCGGGCCGACTCTCGGCCTCGGTTTGTGCTTAGGAATGACTTTAGCAGTGATAACTTGGCAAACTCGCAATGCGTTGCGAGGATTGCCCCTGCAGGAAAAACAGGGTTTAGAAAAACAAGTGCGCCGCATCCGCCAACAGGGGCCGAGTCATATTTTGTGGAAGTGGGTTTGCAAAAATTCGCAGTAGGCGGCGGGCTTGATTTTTTAGTCTCAAGCAAGAGAAACGAAAGTTTGACAAGAAGCGGTTTAAACTGCCGAATCCCTAACTTTTATTGCTTCTTCCTTCTTCCTTGTTCCTGATGAAGTTGGACGGAAAGATCGGGGGGGGACAGCACTAACAACTAACAACTAACACAACAACTAACAACTAACAAATGAGGGCGGGCACGCACCATCCACCGCCCCTACCAACTAACAACCAATAACTAACAATTAACAAATAACAACTAAGAGGGCGGGCACGCACCATCCACCGCCCCTACCAACTAACAACCAATAACAACTAACAACTAACAACTAACAACTAATGACTAATGACTTCTTATGTATCAAGCAAAGCGAGGCAAAATCTGTGCTGGCGAAGACTGTTGAAGCGGAATCTCGATCGCAAATTCGGTTCCTTTTCCCGGTTCCGAAACGCACTTCAATTCGCCGCCGTGTTGGTTGACAACAACTTCATAGCTAATGGATAGTCCCAAACCAGTTCCTTTACCGACCGGCTTTGTAGTAAAGAAAGGGTCAAACAACCGTTTTCGCACAGCTTCTGTCATTCCCTGGCCGTTGTCAAAAATTCTAATTATTACTTTTTTCCCCTCGGTTAATTCCGTGCATATCCGAATAGTAGGAGTTAGGTAAGTAGAGTTATTAATTGAGGATGTAGTGTTTGTTTTGTAATGAGTTTGCTCGCATACTTGCGAAGAGTGATGGCTGTTTTTGTCAAAATTTGCGTGTTTGTTACACTCAACTATAGCGTAAATAGCATTAACTAAAATATTCATAAATACCTGATTTAGCTGTCCGGGATAGCACTGCACCAGCGGCAAATCGCTGTATTCTTTATGAATGGCGATCGCCTCCTGGCCCGGTTTGCCTTTAAGCTGGCTTTGCAAAAGCATAATCGTGTTGTTGATACCGTCGTGAATGTTGACCAGCTTCATTTCGGCCTCGTCTAACCGGCAAAAATTCCGCAGCGACAAAACGATATCGCGCACTCTTTCTGCACCTTGCTGCATGGAATTTAATACTTTCGGCAAATCTTCCAGCAAATAATCGAGTTCGATTTTTGCTGATTCCGCTTCAATGGCTGGGATAGATTCGGAACTGTGCTGCTGGTAGAGATAAAGCATCCGTATCAAACATTCAGTATACTCTTTCGCATGGTGTACATTGCTGTAGATAAAGCCGATAGGATTGTTGATTTCGTGAGCTACTCCTGCTACCAACTGCCCCAAAGAAGACATTTTTTCTGTTTGAATTAGTTGAGTTTGAGTGCGCTGAAGTTCCAGCAGAGCAAGTTCGAGCTGTTGGGCTTGATGCCTCAATTGTGCTTGGGATTCGCGCATCGCTACGGTTGCTAACTCGTGAATTTGCAACTGAGAAAGCAGCAATTCGTGCACGTCTAAAAGTTTGTAATTTTCCGGCTCTACCTGCACTACAATGGGTTCGTGGATTAGTTGTGGCGATCGCTCCAAAGACTGCCGCACTGCCGTCATAATTGAGGTTTCGCGATCGAGAACCAACATATCAGTTTTAGTAAAGCGGTAGAGTATCAACAAAGGCTGTTGAGAAAATAACTCCAAACTGTAGGGGCGGCTCATATGTTCAAAAAAACGCCGGCGCGAAATCATCCCTATAAACTTTCCTTGCTGAGTGATGATAATGCCGGGAAGTAAAGGGTTTGCTTGAAAAATTTGAGAAACTTCGTCACCCACACAGTCAGACTCTAGAAAAAAATCGTACAGGGTTAATTCTTGTAGAGTCGATCGCAAACCAAGCGGCGATTTAAGGGGACTCAACCCGTCAGTTTCATACACTGCTCCCTCCTTTGGTAATTGGCAGTTGTGGTTGGCTGCTGGAGTATTGCGTACTATTTGCACTGCATTTTATACTCTTTTTATAGTTGGGCAATCAACTCTACTCGGCTCGATCGCATATAGTTAATTCAGCAAGATTTTTTTTTGCTTAAATCGCGCTAATTTCACCCGAAACGATATTGCAGGTTAGATTAATTTAACAGCAGACACCCCTTTGAAACCTGACTGTAGCAATTCTAAATCAATTTAAATAACTGTTTCCCAGGAAGAGCCAGGGAACTGATGTCACTCGCTGCATTGCCTCGGGACGCAATTGGGTAGGCTTTTCCTCGCTCCAGAAGCGTTACTTTCGCTCGAACTGGTAACGAGTAGTCCTACAAATCCTGCAAGGATTGCTATATTTAGTAAATTTCATCTATCCAAGATTCGACTAACCAGAATATAGCAGTTATAACTACCTTTAATTTTTCATATAGTTAAAGGTAGTTCAGATTGATAGACATCCGCGACCTGAGCCCGAAAATTGCCTATTACCCCTTACTGAAAATTATATGACAATCAGACAAGAGAAGCGATAAATCGGGAGCCGATCGCCCGCCGTGACAATTCAAGTAAAACCCGTTGCGGAGAATTGCCAAGAAATATCAACAGTCATTTAGTTTGGCACAAATGCCGATCGCTCTCACCACCGGGATTGTATCGCAGGTAGTCTTCCAGCCAGCCACAGCCGACTGCGACCAATTTGTCAAGTTCCACAGATTCTACTTTAGCAGACTCAAGACTCCAAAGCTTCACCGACGCACCTTTGCGATTAAAGCTCTAGCTGGAGAAGTTGAGGGAGAAGTTGAGGGAGAGAATGCTGTCAATTTCGTCGATAAAAATGACGATCGGACGATCGCTCGCAGGAAGCAATACTTGTTCGATAAATTCATTTAATCGGAGGACTGGCGGCAAATGTTCTCGCTCGCGCCACCAATTCCTGACATTCATTTTTACTTTAAAGCTGTTGGCGAGAGTGGCTGTAAAGCCCGCATAGCACTGGAGGGGAGTTATTTCGGCAGTGCCAATTCCCGTGATGTCAACAAGTGAGCAGGCGGTGTTTTCGGCTTGCAAGCGGCGTGCTGTTTGCACCCGCAAACTCGATTTTCCCATTGGCCGCCCGGTGAGCACGTCAAAATTCGCCGGCTTTTAATGCGTCGTAAAGTTCGCGATCTGCCGCTCTGGTGACGTAAGTAGGAGCATTCGGCGGCAAACTTCCGCCAACTTGATATTCAAATTCTGTAGCTGTCAAATCGGACAAGGCCAATAAAGGGGAAGCAGAAGCAATTAATTGTATTTTACCTAACTTTTCCTCAAGTTCAACTTCTCTTTGAGGAATTTGAGTTTTTTGGGATAATTTGGCGGTCATAATTACTTCTTTTTTCCCTTGATTTTAGGCAATTCTCATGAGAAACTCTAAGATATTCATGGGATGAATGTCTGGGGGCTGGGTTTTGTTTGGTATCGCCCGCTTGCTAGAGAGAAAGGACATTTGAGGAAAGTAAGCGAGGGTTTCCATGTGCGGTTTGCCAAACGAGATGTGTTAAGTATATAAACGGTGGGCCGATCGCACTTTCAGTACAATGTCACTATTTCAACCTGTACATCCGCTGACTCTCTAACTCTGAGTGCGTGAATATCTCTACAATCCTTTGGCTGTCTGGGTTAGAAGTGTTTTAATGTAGGGGCGCGCCGGCCGGCAATCTGCAGACAGTTAGCGTATTGGCACAAGCAAAGGGGAAACGGGGGAGAGTTTGTTGCTTGTTGCTTTTTCCTCTTGGGAGAATCGAGCCACCGGAGGACAAATTTTGGGATTTCGCCCTCAAAGATGAAGAGAAAAAATAGAGCCAGCCGCAGCAATATCAACCAAAAGAATGATTCACAGACAAAAAGTTGCGTGTTATCTTTACGAGATACTTCATATACAAAAAATTTTTTAGCTAAAAGGAGAGCAAAAAATGGAAACACCTACAGATCGCATACAAGAACCGGTGGGGACAAGAGAACTCGAATCAACACCTGTATCTAAAACAGTTTCGGCCCAAAAAGTGGCTGAGGTTAACTTTGAAACGACTCCTTTAGAAACACCTGCTTATGCTCAGCAGAAAGTTACCGTCGAAGAGTTGAAGATTAACGGCAACGATTTGGTTGCTAAGGTTAAAGAACTGCTTCACGAAGGCAATATCCGCCGCATCATTATCAAAAATGAAGAAGAACGGATATTAGTAGAAGTCCCTCTGACTGTGGGAGTAGTCGGCGGAGTAATCGGTGCGGCTTTGTTTCCTGTGATTGCAGCAGTAGGTGCGATCGGTGCATTAGTCGCTCACTTGACTATCATCATTGAAAGAACGGATTAAAAAAAATCAGCGGTGAGAAGACCGGGCGGTTTCAACCGCCGTCTTCCTTTGATAAAATTTGGTTGAAGCCGCCGTCTGATCTATACCCTAAGAAACAGCTTGGTGAGCTAACTTAACTTTCCCTAAAGCCATCTTCCTGCTGTCAAAGAGTTTCATAACTCCCGAAGAGATGGTGTCGATGACATCAGGAGCGCAGTAAGACAGAAACTCTTCCGAGGTAATACGCTCTGCAAAAAAATCTTGAGCTTTCTTTAGGAAGTTTTCAGTTTCAGCAAAGCCGATAGATTTGATAATAAAGGTAGCTACGGGGGAGTTTTTAATATCATAGGGAGATTCTTGATTGCGTCCTATTGCTAACAAATCTAAAACCTCTTTTTCTAACTGACTTTCTAAGGGGTAGGCGATTTGTCGGTTGGGCAAATAATCCTCTAGAACCGATGTTTTAAATCCGGGTGCGCGAAGTTCTCCCATCATTGTTGAAAGGGGAATGTCGCGGCCCAAACGGTAGGAAAGAGCTTCTAAGATGGCGATGGTAATTAGTTTGATTCCTAGATAAAGTTTGGCAGCGGCGATATTTTTTCGTGTTTGGGAAATCATGTAAGTGTAGGTTTCATCGTCCGGCTCTTGCATGAACTGCTGGAAAACGAGTTCGGGTTTGAGAAAGTTTAAAAATCCTTCCATTTTTTGTAGAGATTTGCGGTATCCGCCCACGGTATAGGAATTGACATTGCTCAATTCGTGGTTGGTTTCCGGCATTAAGTTCCAGGTATTGTCTAAGAAATCAGAGGAATTTGGAGAGGCAAAATTCTCTACATCCCGATTTGATAGCCTCACAGAACGCTTGACAATTTCTACAGTTTCGGCATCAGTCCATCCGAAATCAAAATCGCGATTTACAATTACTAACCGCTGATGCAAAAGTTCGATCGCGCTGAAGCCCAAGGGCGAAACCGGACGAAAAGGAATAGTAGCTTCGATGCAGGCGGAGATTTCGGCGATGGTACTAGCTGGCAAAAAAGGCTCTAAAGATTTGGCAGCAATCACGGCGCTCAAAAATTCGTTTTGGCCGCCAAAGGGCGAGAGAGCCTTACCGGGAAGGAACCCAAAGACACTGGCCACAAGCTGATACATGGTATCGTCGGGCAGTTCGGTTTCATCTTTAATAATTAACTGCGATCGCACTTCTTTGACAAAAGGACAAAGGGCGCTGCTAATATTGAAACTTACGCCCTGATCGACTTGCACGTACACGAGGTCGTGAAATAGCGCAGCCAGCACCTCGATCGGATCGACTGACCCCCCGACCTCAAAAATGTGTTCCGACGTGTGAAAGTAGCGCCAAGGCCCTCTCATGGTTTGAATGATTAACTCAGCTATCTGTTCGAGCTTGGGAATGTCTGCTCGACCTCCCAATTGCTCGATCGACGTGACTAAGCAATCCAAACACCGTTTTTGTTCTCCCAAAAGCTCCATTTACGCACCTCCAGTGCATTCCCTGATTGTCTTGGACGCTTATTGCATGGTATCAAAACACGCTGCGATCGTGCCATGATTCGTGACTCAAAAATTGCAAATTTTAGGGTGAAAGAGGGGAGGGGGAGAGGGAAAGAGGGAGACGGGGCGAGGGGGAGAGAGGGAGAGGTAGGAAAAGGGAGCTCGGGAAATTAAATATTAAAAATTCCGCATTTGTGGCGATCGGCGGCAATTGGGCGGTTGGTATCATAAATTACAGTAAAGCTAATAAAAATTGGTAAAGTTTTGATGAAATTTTGATACAAGCTGTGGGTTGCTGACTATTCAGGTTTAAGCTGCTGCGGTGTAAATGCTGCGTCCGGCCTCAGCATAAGACTCGTAAACGTGCTGGTAAATTTCTTGACATTTGCGCTGGTACGCTGCGGTTGAGTAGCTTTCGGGCAGTTTATCTAACATTTCCTCGATCGCCACTTTAACCGCTGCCTTGGTTTGCTGTCGCCTGCGCCAATCTAACACTAATTTTTCTTGTTTAAGGGTTGACAAAAGTTCCTTGGCTACCTTCTTAACTTCCAGCTTTTCCTTCTCGGTTAAGGTGATATCTGGTTTAGTCAACAAATCAAAAATCGCCAGTTCTTCCTCTGATAAATTCTCGCCAATTGCACGTTTATCCTCAATATTTAGTTCCTGGGCAAACTCAACTAACTCGGCAAACAATGTTTCCACATTACCAGAACCAGCGTTGTATTCATCAATCATTTGCTGAAACTTATCGAGATAATTCATCCGGCTTTTGTTGAGGCGCAGCATTTGGGTTAGTTGGCTGCTAATTATGCCTTTGAGTTTCTCTGTTTCGGTGTGTTTGTAACCGGATGCAAACTGGGATTTGAGGGATTCAAAGTCAATTTGGCTGAGGTCAATTGGTTGATTTGATGCGGGGATGATATAATTTGAAGTGCCGATGGATTTGTCCAAAATTTCCTCAACAGCGGCTTTGACTTCGGCAATATCCACCTGTGGGGTTAGACTTTTGATGCGCTTGGTAATTTCAGCAAAAGCGTACAAACTAGGATTGAACTCGCCAGATGCTGGGTCTGGGAGAATCGCTTTGTAGAGTTTGTTAACGTTCTGAGTTAGTGCTAGATATCGCTGTTTGGAATCGTCGTTTATCAGGATAAGTTCGACAGCATCATTCCACAGCTTGGTAAGGGCGAAAGCTTCGGTGGCGGCTTGGATTTTGTTAAAATTGATGCCGCGTTGGGTGCAGAATTGTAGGGTAAGATCGATCGCACTTCTCAATTCATCGACTAGGGCGGCTTTCGATTGTACCGGCGTGTCGCCTTCGGAGACATCACCGCCGGATGCGGAACCATAAATTGCTAGGGCTTTTTGCAAGTCGCGGAAAACGCCGATATAGTCTACAATCAGCCCGTTTGTCTTTTCCCCAAATACGCGATTCGCCCTGGCGATGGTTTGCATCAGGGTGTGGTTCCGCATCGGTTTGTCGAGGTAGATAGTGGAACAACTGGGCGCGTCAAATCCTGTCATCCACATCGCGCAGACAAAGACGATTCGCAGGGGGTGATTCGCATCTTTGAATTTATCGTCTAATCCTGGTTTTTCCTTGGCGAGGCGTTGGCGGTGGGGTTTGATAGTTAAGCCTTTTTTGTTAAAGATTTCTTCCTCATTTTGGGAAGAAGAAATGATTACCGCCATGTCGGTTTCGGCGATGTATTGAATCTGGGCGGTTAGGTTTTCGTGTTCGGCGTTGGCTGCGATTAGTTGGTTTTGTAATTCGGTTAAATACTGTTGCCAATAGTGCTGGACTTTGTTATACATTTTAACAGCAGTAAAGCGATCGATGGAGACAACCATTGCTTTACCTTGGTAGCCGCGCCCTAAAAAGTGGGCGACTATATCTTTGGCGATTTCGTCTAAGCGTTCATCTCGCGTTATTAGGTGCAATTCCCGCGCAAATTCGCGATCGAGTTTATTCTCTTGGGCCTCATCTAAATCTGCTGATTCTATCGCATCGGCTATCTGTTCGTTAAGTTCGCTGTTGGTGAGTTCTAGTTGGGGGATGCGGTTTTCGTAGAACAGGGGAACTGTTGCGCCGTCTGCGATGGATTGGCGGAAGTTGTAGATGCTGATGTAGTCGCCAAATTCGCGCCTGGTGGCTTCTTCTCCCACGAGTAAGGGTGTGCCGGTGAAGCCGATAAATCCGGCGTTTGGTAATGCCGTTCTCATGTTGGCGGCGTAGCTGTCGTATTGCGAACGGTGGGCTTCGTCGGCGATGACTATGATATTATGGCGATCGGAAAGTTGGGGGTAGGTTTCGCCTTTTTGGGTGCGGAATTTTTGAATTAATGTGAATACATAGCGGTGGTCTTCTGTCAATAGTTGTTTGAGATGTTCGCCGCTGTTCGCCCGGACTGTTTTTTCGGGTTCGGTGACTGCGCCGGTTTTGGCAAAGTTTTTATATATTTGGTTGTCTAAGTCGTCGCGATCGGTGATAATTATAAATGTCCAGTTTCCGGTAATTGTGCGGTGGATTTTCTGGGAAAAGAACTGCATCGAGAAGCTTTTGCCGCTGCCTTGGGTGTGCCAGAAAACGCCAAGTTTGCCTTGATTTTCGCGGATGTTTTGTACGGCTTCCAGGCAATTGTTCACGCCGAGATATTGATGATTTTTGGCTACGAGTTTGATTATATTGCCTTGTTCTTCGCTAAATATGGTGAAGTTTTCGACAATATCTAAGAGTTTGGTTTTGTCGCAAGTGCCGCGAATTATGGTTTCGAGGGAGATGATGCCTTGTTCGCCTTCGCTGTTGATTTTTTTCCAGTCTGAGAAATACTCCCAGGTGGCGGTGAGGCTGCCGATTTTGCTGATGCTACCGTTGGAGAGGATAACGATGCTGTTGTACCAAAATAATTGGGGAATTTCTTTTCGGTAGTCGCAGAAGTTATTTTTATAGGCGAGTTCGACTCGTTCTCTAG
This sequence comes from Microcoleus sp. S36a_B3, assembly GCF_036700745.1. Classification (NCBI taxonomy): domain Bacteria; kingdom Bacillati; phylum Cyanobacteriota; class Cyanophyceae; order Oscillatoriales; family Microcoleaceae; genus Microcoleus; species Microcoleus sp. S36a_B3. Next base: position 21,763 of record NZ_JAUBPN010000031.1, read on the forward strand.
AAGCTTTGAGTTCGATAAATATCAGGGGAATGCCGTTTATGAAGCCGATTAAATCGGTGCGGCGGGTGTACATTTCCCCGGCAATCCAGAATTGGGAAGCGAGGAAAAAGTCGTTGTTGGTGGGGTTTTTCCAGTCGATGACGGTGACATTTTCGGTGATTTCTTCGCCGTCGTCGTTGCGGTAGGTGACAGTTACTCTATCTTTGAGGAGGTGGTAAATTTCGCGGTTGGCGTTGGCGAGGGTGAGGGCGTTTCTGTCGCGGATTAGTTGTTCGATGGCGAGGTTAATTGCGGGTTTTGGGAGGTGAGGATTGAGTTTTTCTAGGGCTGGTTGTAGTTTGGAGATGAGGACAACTTCGCTTTTGGTTTCTCGCCCTAGGTTGCTGGTGCCGCTATTCCATTCGCTGTAGCAGTTGGCGGTGGTGTAGCCGAGTTTTTCAAAGAGGGCGACGGTTTCGAGTTCTAGGGCTGCTTCTGAGTTGGGGTGGGGTTGAGTCATGCGGCTATTTCTCCGGTTTTGATGTCGAGGTTTTCTACGTCGATTTCGCCTGAGATGAGTCTTGGAAGGAGTAAGTCGCGGGTTTGGCGAAGGTTGTCGTTTTTTGCTTGTAATAATTCAATTTCTGAAAATACAACAGAGATGAATTTTGCAAATTTATATTGAATATCAGGAAGAGAGACTATTATATTAAGATTATTTAGAATAGTTAGAGTAAGAAACTTAGTTGCAGAGCCAGTCGATATACTCTTCAAGTGTTCAAGTTGCGCCTTGATAGCAAAGTATAAGTAATAGTTTGTAACTTGGTGTTGATTCAGACTACGAATAACATAGGTTCTCTGATACGCATCGAATTTTCCTTTAAAATACTTAATATGGAAAACGCCATTGGCATTATTACCTGCCAACAAAACACACTCTGTATCGAAAGAATATGTATCAGTCCTAAATATCTCTTGAGAGCAGGTAAAAAAAGGATAAACACCATTTGGTTTAGCCGCATTGGAATTTAGCTTACCAGTTTGGAATGATGCCAACTTACCTAAGCATACCACATCCCAGCCTTCAGGAATCAGCCCTAATTCTGAATCTACCATCTGCACCTGTTCGTGGCCGGGAAAGCGGAATTTGACGAACCACTCGCGGTAAAGCGATCGCGCCATCTCCTCCAATATCTCAATCCGCCGTGTGTTATTCTCGATTAGGTCGTTATAGTTGTAAATAATCGCTGCAATTTTATCTTGAGTCTGGCGAGATGGAAGATTGACTTCCATCTCCTTTGCAGCACTAACATTGAAATGCTGCTGCGCTACTCCGACTAAATTTCCTGCTATTATCCCTTGTCCCCAGGTTGAATTAAAAACGCAAGTAAGATATTTTGCATTAAGTTCTTCTGAGGGGCGGATAATAACTAAGTCTGCACAGTTACATATAGAAAGCTTAGAAGGGATAACAGAAGCGATGCCAGGATAACCTGTTCTTACAACTCCAACGTCTCCTGGTAACAGGGCTGACTTCTTCAGCTTGCCGTGAAACTCAGGTGTGATGTACTTAACCGAGGATAATTCGAGGCTAAATGGTAAGATATTTTGAGAACGTAAAAAAGGAATGCCTTTATCAACATATTCTTTCGCCATTGACCCTACATGACCGACAGTAATTTCGCGGCAGACTTCCTTGAGTTTGACTTTACGCCAACCATTTTTTATAGTTTTTTTCATCAAACTTTCCCCTCCAATAACCTCACGACATTTTCAGCAATTCGTTCTTCCAACCCTCGCACCATACCTAATCCTCATCCAACTCTGAAAACAGCGATTCTAAGTCCCGATATCCACTCACGACACGAGCAATATCAATTCCATCTTCCCTAGGATAATAAAAAATGATGTAATCATCAACAATAAACCCTCGTAAACTAGGAGATAGCTTGCTATAATTTTTTCCCATATTAGGAAAACCAGCCACAACTTTACATCGCTCTCTAATTCTATCAAAAAGCTGACTAGCAGCACTGGAATTATTCCGAGCAATATATTCGCAAATTTCATTTAAATCTCGAATCGCATCATCAGAGAAAGAATAGGTACTCATAGTTGCGACTAAAAATCAGAGCGAATTTTCTCCTGCAACCGGGCAAAAACTACCTCGCCATCAGTTACTTGTCCTCTAGCTATTTGCTCAGTACCGCTAGCAATTTTCAGCCTTAATTCTTCTAAACGCTTCTGTTCTGAGGCGCGATTTTGCTCTTCTAGCAATTGCAATGCTTCACTAATTAACTGCTCAATACTGTTATATTTCCCCCCTTCTAGTTGCGATTTAACATAGTTTTCCTGTTCAGTTGTTAAGGTTATATTCATTGTCTAATTGCCTCCAAAAATCCTTAAATTAGGTGAAATCAGATAACGACTCATTTTCTATTTTGACGTGCTTGTTTAAATCTCTCTAAAATCCCCGCGACAACAGCTTCCCCATCTAATCCTTCCCCTCTATCGAGTTCTGCAATCCCTATATCAATCTTCTCCCGCGTTTCCTTTATCCATTGTTCGTACTCACCCTGAAGCTTTTCTAACAAGCGAAAAGCCGTATCAATCACTTCCTCCCGATTGGCAAATTTCCCACTCGCCACTTGAGACTGAATAAATTGTTCGTGTTCGGGTTTTAAACTAATACTCATGGTAACTCCTACAAGTTCAATAATTGCGCCACATTCTCAGCAATTGTTTCCTCCAACCCCCGCGCCTCAACATTCAATATTTCCAACTCCTCATTCAACTCTTCCAACCGCGCCGCAAAATCAAAATCCTCCGCCTCCTGACGTTGGGCCACCCCCACATAACGCCCTGGATTGAGACTCCATCCCTGGGCCTCAATCTCATCCAATGTTGCTATTTTACACAACCCCGCCACATCCCGATAAACCTTGTCTGGGAAAGTTTCAATCAGCATTTCGGCATCAGCCGTCAACTCTGCCTTTTCCCCTCGGTACAGCCGCACAATATTTGAGATAAACTCAATCTGTGCTTCGCTAAACTCCCGATGGGCGCGGTCAATTTGCCTGTAAATATGCCGCGCATCCACAAACAATACTTGATCCTTGCGAGGGCTTTTCGCTTTCCGCCTGTCAAAAAACCACAGCGTACAAGGTAAAGTCACCGTATAAAAGAAATTAGAACCGATCGCAATCATCACATCCACCGCCCCGGTTTCAATCAACTGGCGGCGAATCTCCAACTCCGAGCCCCGCGCATCCGATGCCGAGTTTGCCATCACAAACCCCGCCCGTCCGTTCCCATTCAAAGCAGTATAAAATAGCTGAATCCAGAGATAATTTGCATTGTCGGTAGTCGGCGCACCAAAGGGATAATGAGGATTGTCCTTAATCTTTTCTCTATCCACCCCATTAACATTAAACGGCGGATTCGCCATCACAAAATCAAATTCACCAACGCTGTTGTGAATATCTTGATAATAAGTGTTTCCTTCCCGGATATTTCGCAAACCAGAAACCCCGTGAACTGCCAAGTTCATCTGGCAGAGTTTCACAGTTCCGTCTACCTTTTCCTGACCGTAAACACTAATAACTTGATTCGGGTCAAATCCTAACTTATTCCTCACCCGAATTGCACTCTGTACCAGCATTCCCCCAGCACCGCAGGCAGGGTCTAAAATTCGCCCGCAATTCGGCTCTATGACCTCGACAATCAGCTTTACCAAGGAAATTGGAGTAAAAAACTCTCCGCCTTTCTGCCCTTCTTTCTGAGCAAAGTTTCCCAGGAAATACTGATAAATTTCCCCAAAGGCATCCTCAGTAATATTTGCTCTGGGAATCCGATTTAAGATTTTCAACAACTCCCGCAAAATCGGTTTTTCCAAGCTGTTGTAATTTCTAGGCAAAGCGCCGCCGAGTTCCTCATTCTCATCGGCGATCGCCTTCATCGCCGCATTAATCGCCCCGCCAATATCCTCTGCTTCCGGGCGATCGAGCAAATAATCAAAACGCGCCGTTTCCGGCAAATAAAGCGCGCCTTTTGCCTGGTAATCCGTCTTACCCACCGTGCGCCGCCTGCTGCTGGTGCCGGCTGCAATTTGCTGTGAAACCAGGGCAAATTTATAGTCAGCGTAGAGCAGAAAAACCAACCCCAAAACGGGGACGGAATATTCCGAAGGCTTGAGTTTGGAATTCGCCCTGAGTTCGTCGGCTGCTTCCCAAAGGCGTTTTTCGAGTTCGGTATAGTTGGCTGGCATTGTTGGCGTTATTTTCCCAAGTTCTTGATAGATTCCTTCGTCTTCGGCAACAACAAACAGCACCGCCTCGTACAAACTCTTATTTTAGTTGCTAGGCGGGGCGATCGCATCAAAGCTTTGAGCAAATGGTATAAGTTGCAAGATCGAAGGAGCAAGAGGAGGCAGAGCCTCCGGATCTGCATTACCAGGCAGAGCCTGGTAACGAGCAAAACGAGCAAACAGTATTCTTGTCCCCCCCCTTGCTAAGGGGGGGCTAGGGGGGGTCGGAGAGTATTGCATGATTTTAGAGAAATGGTATAACGAGCAAAAAACCAAGTTTTTAGCTTCGGGGCCGAGCGATCGATTTTTCAGCTTTTAGAGAGATGCAAAAAGTCGCCCGATCGCTGCACTATTAACTAGGAACTCAGCAATTTGGGAGACTAGGCGGCGTGAAATTCGTGTCCGACCCGCGAATAACAGTCAAAATCAGCAAAATGAACGAGCGGGTGCGGTGGCAAGAACAGGCGATAGTCGATCGGGCGATCGACCAAACTCGGATTGTTTTAGAAACTCAAACCAGCGACTCTCCAGAGTTTTCATTTTTAGTCGCAGGCGACAGCGGCACGAGCAACCACCGCGGCCACAACCCGCAGCGGCAGATTGCCCAGCAAATGCTCTCGCAGCGGGAAACTTGCCGTTTCCTCCTCCACACGGGGGATGTAGTTTATCTCGTCGGTTCCAGCGAATATTACTTGCAAAACTTTATTCGCCCCTACCGAGAATTTATCGTCGGCGGCGAGCATCCCTCTCGGATTGCTTACGATCGCATGGTGTTTAACTTTCCGTTTTTGCCAGTACCGGGAAACCACGACTATTACGACCTGCCCGTAGTCTACGGCCTGCTGTCGGCAACAGCTTTGCCGCTGCGGAAGCTGTTGGGTGCCAAGTTGGATCTCGATGTCGGCTGGCACGGTTCCGATCGCGGAAATGCCTACGCTAAAGCATTTCTCGACTACCTGAGGGCTCACAAATTGCCGGGAGAACTCGATCGCCACCTAGACACCCACTACACCGCCAGCACCAGCACAGGCCGCTGCATCCGCTACCAACCCGGAAGCTTTACCCGCTTACCCAACCGCTATTACACCTTCCGCAGCGGCGGCATCGACTTCTTCGCCCTCGACTCCAACACCTTCAACGAACCCTTGCCGCTGCCGAAAACCAAACAAGGCGACATTCGCCGCCGGAATTTGGAAATCGAGCGCCAGCAGTTGGAACAAGAAAAATTGGCAATGCTGGAAATGTGCGATCGGCTAAACCCCGAAATTCCAGAAGAAGCCGAACAGCTAGACGACTTGGGCGCCAAATTAGCGCAAGTTGACGAAATGCTGATGGATATTGACAAACAACTGTCCTCCGACAAAACAGCCACCGACGTGGAACAGCTCGAATGGCTCGAAAGGCGACTGATTGACTCTTGGCGCGATTCAGACGTGCGGGGGCGGGTAATTTACCTGCACCATCCCCCCTACGTAACCGAGGCGACAAAGTGGAATCAAGCTCAAACTTTGGCCGTGCGGTTGCGGTTGCGCGAGGTACTCGACGGGGTGCGCGATGCAGTTGGAGAAGTGGCGGGCGGGCGATCGCTAGTAGATTTGGTGCTGACCGGCCACGCCCACTGTCTGGAACACCTGAAGACTGGGGATACCGGACACGGCGACTCTGGGATTAATTGGATTGTTTGCGGGGGAAGCGGTCACAGCCTGCGCCGCCAGCGCCCGGAAGGGCCGGTGTTGGAGGAACCATCAAGTCCTGAAGCTTATCGGTTGGGGCGCGAACCGGGTGTCAAAACAGCCGGCCGGCGGGTAGCGGAATCTTTGCTATTTGTCGGCCGCAGCGGTCAAGGTTCCCACAAACGCCGTCCTTATTCGTGTTTGCGGATTGATGTTCTTGACGGGACTCCCCCCAAGTTCCGAGTCACACCTTTGGTTGTCGAACGATTTGAGGGCAAATGGCAGGATATCGCGATCGAACCTTTTGTGATTTAACTTCGTTTCTACGTTCGATGGTTCCGACTTGGGCGATCGGACTTTTATGAAAAACTGAGTCCGAACGATCGAACTAATTGCATTGTTGGCGATCGGGATTGAGTTTTGCCGAAGCAAAAAGCTTAATTCCTAAGTTTGAAACTCTCAAAATTCTGTCTCGCACTGGAAAAATTTTAATCTTTGCACTCAACTTAATTCAGGAGAAAAATTCAATGATTGCCAACTTAACCGCCACCGGTTGGGAAATTATTTATCACCGCGCCCACGCTTTGCTGGCCGCCCAACTTGGCGGACAGTGGAAGCGCTCGAAATCTCCGATTCGCCTCTACGAAACCATAGCCGCGATTTCCCACCACGACGATTTAGAAAAAGAGTGGGAAGAGCATATTTTGACTGAAGCCGGCGCGCCCTTTGATTTTACCTTGGACACAGAAACTTCAGTGCCTAAAATGAAAGGATTGACGGAGACTTCTATATATCGGGGGCGGTGGGTAGCAATGTTGACTTCCATGCACATGAGCTATCTTAATGAAGGAAAGCGGGGAGAGTCGAAGGAACTAAACGATTTTTTGGACGAACAACTCGCCAACCAAAAAAAATGGCGCGAGGAGTTGAAGATTTCTAAAGAAGAGGCAGAATCAGCTTATGCTTTTTTCCAGTGGTGCGATCGGCTATCATTAATTCTGTGCAGCCGCGAGTTGCCCGCCGGAGAACGAGCTTTAGAAATTAGTGTCGGCCCCGACGGAAAGCGCTACGATATTCTACAGCACAGCAACGAACTCGTAACTGTAACTCCTTGGCCTTTTGAAGACGATAAGTTTACGGTGAACGTCGAAGCGTGTCATTTAGATAAAGTCAAGTTTGACAGCAATGAGGAAATTAAAGAAGCGCTGGCAAAAGCTCCGCGCGAAGTGTTAGAGTGGACTTTTGTCAAGTCTTAATCAAAACCTTTGAAAAATAGGTGAGGTTTGTTTTCGGAGTTGCTCGTTACCAGGTTGCTCGTTACCAGGCTCTGCCTGGTAATGCAGGTGCGGAGGCTCTGCCTCCTTCTTTCTTGCAACTTACAGGAGAGAAGACTGTAGGAGTTGTTTAAGTTATTAAGTTTTCGAGCCTAAGAGCGATTTAGGGGGATATAAACTTCGATACAAACGAAAAAGATCGATGATTTCAGTTCAGCCATTACCTATTACAAATTACTGATTATCAACTATGAAACGTTCAGCCTGCCTAATCTTTAATCCCGTCGCCGGCAACAGAGACCCAGACCAAGACTTGGCGATAATTCAGGATATTTTAGAGCCGTTTATTGACTTAGATATTGTGCTGACAACGCCAGAAATAGACGCAGATCAACTCGCCCACGAAGCAGTTGCTAGGGGAGTTGACGAAATTATTGCTTGCGGGGGCGACGGCACACTATCAGCAGTTGCTGGGGCGATTGTCGGCACAAATATTCCTTTAGGAATTATTTCGCGGGGAACAGCAAATGCTTTTGCTAATGCTTTAGAGCTTCCGAATACAGTTGAAGCCGCCTGCGAAACTATTTTGGGAGGGTTGAGGCGGGTGGTGGATGCGGCGACTTGCAACGGTAAAATGCCGATGGTTTTGTTAGCTGGCGTGGGTTTTGAGGCGGAAACTGTCGAATTAGCCGATCGCGACATGAAGAATCGCTGGGGAATGCTGGCTTACATTCTGTCGGGAATTAAACAGTTAAACAATCTAGAAAGATTTGAAGCAGAAATCGAGACAGAAGATAAAATCGTCAGCGTTACTGCTGTAGCCGTCACGGTGGCGAATGCAGCGCCGCCTACTTCGATTTTAGCTCAAGGCCCGGCGGGGATTATTTTTGATGACGGCTTGCTGGATGTGACGCTGGTTGCGCCTGAAAATCAAGCTGGGGCGATCGCAGTTTCTTATCACCTATTGCAAACAGCTTTGACTGGCAATCCGAGCGATCGCGACGACATAGGTTATTTTCGCGCCAAAAAAGTAAAAATTAGTGCCGATCCGCCTCAGAAAGTAGTTGTAGACGGTGAAATATTCGGCATGACTCCGATTACTATTGAGTGCGTTCCCGGAGGTTTAACTATTTTTGTACCGCGAGTTGAAGAAGAGCAAGCAGTGGAAAAACTCACCGGTTTAGCAGATATCGAAATTACATTGAAGTAGAATTATAGTATTTCGAGTTCTCATATGAGGTGCTGTCGGGCATAGGGCATAGGCCTCCGTGGGCATACCTCACAACGCGATCGAACCGCTATAGCTTTTAGACAAATCCATAATAAGGTTTGTAGTGAGGACTTCAGTCCTCAGAACTCAAGTGTTAGCGAAGAAGGACTAGAGTCCTCACTACGAACCTTAATTTTTATGCTTCTAAAATTTGGCGAATTCGGCGCTCTAAACCCACATTCAGCAGATGTGATTCATCTTACTGGTATTTTTGAAAAATCAAAGCCAGCATTTTTTTAGTCTAACCTTTTTAAGTTTAATTTCTATTTTGTGTGAAAATTAGTAGACAATATCTCAAGTTAAATCCAGGTGTTTTTCTGTGACAATGACTTGCTCAATTTATCAGACAATACCTTCCAATAAATCCAGAGGTTTTTCGACCATAATTATTATGTTGATAAAGTTGATTGGCTAGACAAGTATCTCAATTTGACTTCAAATCCCCCTGATTAAATAATCAGATAATATTAACGACAGACTGTCCCTAAACAAGAGAGAATTTTTCGATGTTCTACCGTTAAATTGCTTCTACTCTCTGAGGATTTTTTACGAAGACACTTGAAGTAAAAAACAACGGATCTTTCAGGAATTTAAATCCTATTTCTGTAGATTGTTGGGCTTTGTATTCTTTGAGTACGCTCTCCTTACTCAATTCATTCTTGTCAATAATGTTTGTTGCTAAAATAAATCTTCCTGCCCAGTTTTTCAGATTCACTTACTTCTAATTTAGTCTCTAATTCACCTGTTATTCGATAATTTATTTGAGTGGTTATGGCGAATTTACTGGGTCTACCTGATTGCTCATATTCGGCTATTTTTTGATAAATAATATGGTTAATTTTATGATATTTGAATGAATTTGATAACTTTTCGAGAGCCATTTTAGCATTCGGTTCACAAGCACAATTTGGCTGGGATAGCTTGCGTATAGAGGTTGATGCTTTTTTTTGTTTTTCTACTTGCTTATTTACTTGTTCAATACTAGATTTTTTCCTCGCTTCACTTTCTACGATTAACCATCTTTGCTTGACTTCTCCATAATCACTTTCTTTTTCGACCATTTTATATCCTGATATTTCACTGTATGTCCATTGGTGAGCTGCGATATTTAATATTGCCTCCTGAGCCATTTTTATAGTTAAAGGAACTCTAGTTTTCCATTTCATTTCTCTCATAGCGATGATATTATCTTTGGTATACAAGGCACTATCTGCTACATTTACTCCTTCAAAATTCCAGGACTTTTTGAATTCTTTTAATCGCTCTACAAATACACTTTTGTCATCGATATTTCCTGAGTCTATTTTTAAATATAATGGTACATCTCCATCTCCTGTACAAATCATGTCAACAATAAATTGCTTGAGGTCTGGTCGATGCTCCCTCGAATATCCATGTTTGAGTTCTATGGTTTTCATCTCTGATTCATGCGATGATTCTTGAATTTTCACTTCTGACTCAATCTTAACGGCTTATTGACTCCTTTTTCTGACGGCTTTGCGTACTCCCCATGTACATACATTGAAGTTCCATCCAAATGAATGCTCTTCATTTTTACTTGAAATTCTTCGGCAGCTTTTATAGCGATTGTTGTAAATAGTTGTGTTGTGCCTGCTGCATAATATTTGTCTAATGCTCTGGCTAATTGGTCATCATTTAAATGTGATGGTAATACTCCTTCTCCAATCAGATGTGATGTTGCTTTGCCGACAAAAAATTGTTCAAATAAGTATCAAGGGGCGCTCAAAAATCCTAATCCATTCAAAATCATTGCTTTCATTACTTGTCCGGGAGTTAGGAGTTCTTTTTCTTTGATACCGATTTGTTTATTCACTAATTCTACCAGTTCCATTTCATCGATAATTTCGGCTATTATTCCTAAACGATCTATGTTGAGGACTTTTATTTCGACTGGGGGCTGATTCCTGATTTTTTACACCTGTGTTCCTGACTCTATTATATACTTTTGGAAATACTTGATACCGTTGCTATATGTTGATTTCATGGCTTTATGCCGACAAATTTAAAACTATTAAATTTGTCTAAATATCTGCGGAATGTGGGGTTATATCAGCACTTTACAATTATGAGTTAGCTCTGGGATCTAAAACTCAAAGCCTTTAATTATAACATATTTTTCCGGAAAAAATATAATTTAAATGCGCGACAACTTAATAACCAATAACCAATAACCAATAACCAATAACCAATAACCAATAACCGGCTCTTCTGGGTTTATGGGGATAAGTAAAGCTAATGAGAAAGACAGGCTAATAATCTAGAACGAAAGTTTACAAAATTCAAAAAGCCATAGGCTTGTCGTTTAATTAATTTGATTCGGTTATTAAGTCCCTCCATCACACCACTAGATGTACGGTTGAAAAAGTAATTACAAATATTGTCTAGATGGTTGTGAAGTGTTTCCAAAACTGCTCCGTAGACAACTTTAGCTTTTTGAAGCCATTCTTTCAATTGTTCCTGACCATCTTCAGGGGTTTTACAAGTTTCAAAAATACTCCTAAAATCTTCTTTTAGAGTATAAGCTAATCGCCAACGCTTAGAATACTTCAAGACAGTTTCCAATTTCACTTTTTCTTCTTCTGTTAAATCAATATTATTTCTTAGCAGCATAAAGCGACTGCCTTTAATCTTAACTCCAGTTTGTTTACGCAATTGATTTAACTCTTTGATCACTGGCTGCATGACATGAAATCTGTCGATGACAATTTTTGCATTTGGGAATACCTCTTTTACAACTTTTGGAAATCCTCCCCACATATCAACGCTGACTTCCTCAACTTTCTCTCTTATCTCAATTGGTTGCTGCTTAAGGATTTCAATGATGTCATCTTGTTTATGACTATCAATCACTTCTAGCAATTCTCCTAAGTCAATATTTGATACGACCGTGACAAAATTTTGATATCCTTTGCGTTTACTCACTTCATCAATACTCACCCGTTTTACTTCTTCCCAATTCTCCTTTTTTTTTAGAGAAAATTGGTGGTTAAATATTCCCTGTACTTGCTCCCAACTCAAAAATTCATCTCGACTTACCTGCTCTACACTCGCACTTTGCACTCGTTGATAAACATACTCTTCATATCTTTGTGTGTATCGTCTTTCCCAATCTACAAAGGGTAATTCTCCCGTAAAATGTTTTTGACACTGATGACAATAAAATTGGCGGCGTGGCGTATTTAAATAAATTACTTTGCCAAATACTGATAAATCTCGAATCAGTATCGGTCGATTTTGTTTTAATTTTCTACTCTGCGTATTACAATGGGGGCAAGGAGCTTCATCATGTAAGAATCTCAGCTTGAGAATAATTTTATTTTCTTCTTCCGTAAAACTTTCGATGGTTGTATTTGGTAAATTTAGCAACCTATCAAGATGCAAGTCCATGCCTATCACCACGTATTCATTGTATCTCATTATACATTAATCCCCTCAAACCCAGAAGAACCCAATAACCAATAACCAATAACCAATAACCAATAACCAATAACCAATAACCAACAACCAATAACCAATAACCAATAACAACTTCCTACTTTTTAATTGTCTGACGCTTAATAGTATTTTCTATAAATTCTAAGGTTTTAAAAATATTAGCAGCGGAATGAAATGATTCTCTAATTAACTCGTCTTTTTCTTCGGGAGAGTCTACCATTTCATCTACTAGCAATTTTAGGTAAGCTATCATAGGAGTCAGGCGAGTGCGAATTTCGTAAGAACCTCTGATTAATGCTTCGTCACGAGCGGTTTCTTCGGCAAATTGCACTGAATACAAGCGAGTGTAGTAACCTCCTTTTGCTAGCAATTCTTCGTGGGAACCTATTTCTACTACTTGTCCGCGATCGATTACGGCGATTTTGTGGGCTTTTTGGACTGTGGAGAGGCGGTGGGCGATTACTAAGGTTGTGCGATCGCAACTCAATTTCTCGATCGCCGATTGCACGTATCTTTCGGAAACCGTATCTAGGGAACTCGTAGCCTCATCTAAAATTAAGATTTCTGGGTTTTGCAGCAAAGCTCTAGCAATGGAAATTCTCTGACGCTGCCCTCCCGATAATATTACACCCCGATCGCCAATTTGAGTATCCAACCCCTCCGGCAACAGTTCGATAAACTCATAAGCATTCGCTCCCCGCGCCGCTTCCACAATTTCTGCCTCAGTCGCTTGGGGCCTAGCGTAAGCAATGTTTTCGCGCACTGAAGCATTAAACAAAAACGTATCTTGGCTAACAATACCCATCGCTTTTCTGAGACCTTTTAGCTCAAATTCGCGCAAATCCGTGCCATCTATCGAGATATTACCTTCAGTAGGATCGTAAAATCTCGGCAGTAAATCTGCCAAAGTTGACTTACCAGAACCCGAAGTTCCTACCAAAGCCAAAGTAGTACCGTGAGGAAGAAATAAATCAATTTTTTGAAGAACTAAACTCTTGTGATTCGGATAACTAAAAGATACTTTATTAAAATTAATTCCCGAGCGCAAATGAGTGTACGGCACAGAACCGTTCAGCATAAACGGTTTGTCGTCGCAGCTCAAAAAATCATTCACTACCTCTACACTAGCCGACGTATTCGCAAATTGACTGCGCCCGCTATTCAACTGAGAAATCAAAGGAATTAACCGAAAAAGTACCAACAAATAGGTCAATAAAACTGTTGAAATAGACTCTATTTCATTTGTAAATATTGTGCGACCAATAAATACAATCAAAATTATAACTATCAAATTAACAACTTCGTTAATTGGGGCGATCGCCGCATAATTTACCTGAGCCATAAAATCTGCTTGTTCTCGCCTTTGAATTAAATGCTTGATCCGCTGATACTCCCTTTCCTCGTTCCCCGTTGACTTGACCAACCGAATCCCAGTAATCGTTTCCAGCACCCTAACCGAATAATCTTTCGACATTTCAGAAAGCAGGTGGCCAAAATACTTGGAACGGTTAATAATATATTGATTTGTCCAAGCAACTAACGCCAGCAACACTGTAGCTGTCACCGTCAGTTTCCACGAGATAGAAAGCAGCAAACCCACAAACACCAAAACAGTAATTGAAGTAGTAAACATTCCGATCGCCGTGCCAACTGCACTAGCCGTCCGGCCAATTTCTCCGCCCAATCTATTAATTAAATCCCCGACTTTAGTTTTAGAGTAAAAATCTAAATCTACTTCTAACAACAACCGCAAACCTGCTTCTCGCAAATCAAAAGTCAGAGAGCGCGTCAGAGAAGTAGCCACTAAAGTATTGATATAACTCGCAATATTTTTTAAAAAGATTGCGAGAAAAATCGCCGCTGTCATCAACATTAAACGCTGATTTTCGGGCATTCCTTCAAAGGGATACATCAAATTTTTAATGAGAGGTGGAGCGCCGCGCAGCTCGATCGCTTCATCCAAAAAATTTAAAAGCACTGGTACAATCAGAGTAGTGCTGATACCGCTGAATAAAGCCCCAGAAAAGCCCAGCATCACAGTTAATAAAATCCTGCCGGGATATCGTCTGGCAAATTTTAGGAGTAGCTTATTGGCAGACATGAAGCATTCCCAGCTAAACAGTATGGCATCTCAAAATTTTTTTCAATTATACCCAGTTTTTCTTTCTCCATTCAGCCGCTTAAATGTCACCTCAATCTACTTGAAATTATATCTGAAAGTATCGGTGCCATTGCTTGAATGCTATATTTTTTCACGCATCTTTCCCGAGCTTTCATTCCTTGCAAATTCGCGGCTGTCAAATTTTGAAATATCCATTGAATTTTTTGGGAAATTTGAGCGGGAGAACTCGGCTCGACTAAATAACCGGTTCCCCCTAAAATTGCTGGAATATCCCCCACTCGAGTTGATAAAACAGGCTTAGCCATCGCCATCCCATCTGTCAGCTTGAGCGGAAACTGAGCCACCGCTGTCAGAGTTTCTCGCTGAGGAACAACGACAACGTGAGCCGCCGCCACAACTTCAGGCATTGTCTCGACTGGAAACCTTGGCAGCTTAACAATCCAACGCCCCCATTGTTGCATAAGTCTATCATCATAATCGTCATAAGGGCTTCCGCCGACGATCGCTAGTTTTAAATCCGGCTCGTTTAACTGTTCGAGGGCCATCAAAACATCCTCAACACCTTTGTGAGGTCGAGGCGCACCCGGAAACATTAATATTCTATACCCAGACAAGCCATAACGCTCTCTGCTCAATTCAGGATTGTATTTAGCAGGATCGAACATTTTAGTATCCTTACCGTTCGGCAAATATACACCACCAAAACGCTGTTGTAAAAATTTAGTATCAACGGTGACTGCATTAGCACGGTGGATTAAACTTTCCATCCACTTGACATACAACGGGTGATCCGGTTCTCTCAATTGACCGTTTTGTTTGAAAATGTCTCGATAAAGTTGTTTAAAAGAAGGACGATATTTCCATTCATCTTGGCCGAGCCAGCTCAGTTCCCAGTCATCAATATCTAAAATAACAGGGCGTCGAGTCTCCAGTTTTTTTAGCAGCGATAAACCAAAACTTGTAGGTTTAGGTTTCACCGCATAAATAATATCCCCATTTATTTTTTTCAAAACTTTTTGAGAATCCAGGAAAAATCCCGGATAGTTTTTTCCTGGGATCGCACATACCGGGATGTCTCTCGGAGGAATAGCATACAATTCCTTGCCAAACTTAAATCCGACGACTTCTACCTCGCAGTTAAGCTCGATCAGGACTTGAGCTAGGAGAAAAGCACGAATTGCACCTCCCCCGGATAAATCGCTCACCACTAATGAAACTTTCACTTGGTAATTTTATTTGAAAAAAGTTGCTTTATTTTCCTGCTTAACCAAGCTTTTGTCAATGGTAGCAAAGCAAAAAATACTCTTTTTAGGGAAACCCTCGGATCTTTTAAGGCTAAAGCATCTTTGATTTCTTGTCTTAATTTGGTGGCTGCTGATGCAGTTCGCAAATAAAGCTCTGGATGAATTAAGGAAAGCTGAAAAATGTTAGTTCGATCTGCCTCTTCTTGTAAAACTGGATTTGTTGTTAAATATTCCCCCTTAGCAAATATAAGTATATTCTGGGCGTAGTACCATTTAACTCGATCGTTTTGCCATATTTTATTTCTCACGCAGTCAATCGCCACATATCCTTGCTCTTGAAAGAGTTTTGCCCAATAGTCTGGCCACTGTTCGTTAACGTGATTTGTTCCTCCTTGAAATGGTACTGCGGCGGAAAATAAAATAACGGGGCCCAGTTTCACTAAAGACTCTACAAATACCCGGGCGCAGTCGGAGGGCAAGTGTTCTGCTACTTCTAAGGAAACGACTAAATCAAATTGTTTTTCAATCGGCAAAGGCTCGGTTAAATCTAATGCTAAAAAGTTGGTTTTGGGAATTTCTAGCATTTGTGGTTCTACCCAATCACCGTCTATTCCCAAAATATCTTCAACGCCGAATTCTTTGAATGCTGACAGCCAATTTCCCGTGCCGCAACCCACATCAATCACTCGCTTTGGCTGCAGGAATTCCCAAAGAATAGGAATAATTTCTTTTGCTGATTGTTGGGATGTTTTTTGCAAGTATTGATAGAGTTCTTCAGTATAATGTTGCACGGCAGCTAGAGCTATCCTATTTCTTTTGTTGTGAATGATATTTTTTTTTAATGAACCGCAGAGGGCGCAGAGGGCGCGGAGTGAGAGAAAGTTTATTTTAAACGCCAGGGATTGTTGAGTTGATTTGGTAAAAATATTTTAGCAGTGCGATCGACTATTCGAGTCAAGAGCGATCGCGTCACGTTCTTTGCGTACTGAGGGCGGTAGGGATAGGTGCAGTGCATGACTTTAATCGGTTTGTCCATAGCATAAGCATCTTTCCACTTATCCAAGTAGTTGTAAACAGGCGACAATGTTTTCATTTTCGGTTGGACAAATTCCACAGCCGCCGCAAAAGCACCTTGATCTTTCAATGATAGCACATTTTGGCTAGCCACTACTATCTCGAAATATTTCTTAAAATTTTGGAAGAATTCGCAATTTTTACTGCTTTTCGTAAAAGCGATAAATCCGCCGTTGTATTGAATGCTATTTTGATTTAGCGGCAATCCAACAGACTGCAAAGTTGACAGAATATCTTGCTTAACTCTTAATAAATTTGCAGCTTTAGCAATTGCTGGCTGCACATCTTCTGTCACCAACAAATCCACTTCGTCAAGATAGTCGAAAACTTCATCTATTGGCGACAACAAACAAATATCGCAGTCCATATAAATAGTTTTGTCAAACGAAGATTCTCGGTACAAAGCCAGTTTAGCTTGGCGCGAGGCTAAAACAGGATTTTCGTGAGATGGTGCAGGTTTCAATATGACTTTTCCAAATATCTGAAGTAAAGGATATAAAAATTGAGGCACTCTATCTATTAAAATGATAATTGGTTCCTGGTGAAATTTCCTGACTGAAACCAAAAAATGAATGCAATCTTGGAATGAGTAAAGACCTGTTAAAATAGTGATAAATCCCTTGCTTTCTACTTTCATTAAAAAATTAACTACTTTAGTTTTGCTGTTCGTTTTGTGGACTTTGGCGTTCAGGTTTTGAGGCGGACTGAATTTCTCACTGCGAACCTGGTTTTTTTTAGGGGAATTTGCGGACTGAATTCCTCACTGCGAACCTGGTTTTTTTTAGGGGAATTTGCGGACTGAATTCCTCACTACGAACCTGGTTTTTTTTAGGGAATGTGCGGACTGAAGTCCTGACTACGAACCTGGTTTTTTAAGTGAAAATTAAGGAATCTAATTTGTCAAGAATTTCCGCATCTTGTTTGATATCGAATTTGCGCGCAAAGTGAAAGTTGCCGTTAGTAATTGTCGCATAATCTTGCACTGTCAGCGTTCTTGGTGAACCTGCGACCGCGTTGGTATAATCAATATAGCGTTTGTCGTCATTCACGAGATTTAAGTTTTTATTGTTGACCAAGATAGTCTGCACGAAAGACTCTTCTGGGACTACTGTTTTTTGATAATAATCCACAAAATCCGGGCGAGTATTAACAAAATCTTTGATGTATTCAACGCACTTTCTGGAAAGAGTATACCACGCCCAGCCGCCGTAGCAGATAAACCGATCGCTAAATAAGGTCGATCGGCGCGGTATCCCCACCAGCGGGCCGTAACTCAGGTAAAATTGCAGCGGAGTCAATTTTTGCACCGCCGACAACTGCTGAAATTCTTTCAAAAAATTGTAACTCCAGCGGCCGGGAATTCGCCAGTAACGACAATAATACCGCTTGAATCCTTTCTGTTTGTCCCAAGGTATTCCCTCAGCCAAAACATCCCAATACCGAATAAAACCATCCGAGTTAGTTTTTGAGAGAAAATCTTCAGTTTTTGACAGAGGTTGAGTGGGATAATCTTGGCCGGTTAAATTAATCAGCCAGTCAAAATTAGAATTATTGGCAAACAACCAATCAATTGCATTTAAATACGGTTGAACTTGACAAGAAAAATCAGCGCGGATTAAATATTCTTGATTCGTCAACAAATGAATGTTTGACAATTCTTGCAGGGGAGTCAAGTCTAAATCGCATCTATTAAAGTTGTGATTGATGAGGATTTGAGAATTAGGACTAGATTTTTTTATAGTGCGAACCAGGCGATAAATTTGTTGGGGATTTTGATGAGTTTGGATAAAATAGCAAATTTTCACGGCTATTTCTTAGAGATAAATTGATTGAGGCGGCTTTGGAGGCGGTTTGCTTTCATAATTAGATGGCGGCGGGCTAAAAATATTTGCTGCTGCCAAATAGATGCGGTACACCAACGATAATATGCAGGAACGGCTACGTTTGTCAAAAAATTGC
Source organism: Microcoleus sp. S36a_B3 (assembly GCF_036700745.1). Lineage (NCBI taxonomy): Bacteria > Bacillati > Cyanobacteriota > Cyanophyceae > Oscillatoriales > Microcoleaceae > Microcoleus > Microcoleus sp. S36a_B3. The sequence goes on from NZ_JAUBPN010000031.1 coordinate 40,120, forward strand.
GCCACTGCGAAATAATCTGGGCATTTGCCGTTTCCTGCGCTCTAATTCTACCATTTTCGATCATTGCCGCGCGCAAATTACGATCGCCCCGCAGCATCTCAACAGCAGCAATCGCTTCCTCCGGCGAAGCTACTTCTATGTAATCGAGTTGGCTTTTGCGTTCCCTGCGGTATGCAGATTCGCGGCCGAGAACCGCCGGAATGCCCGCGTGCCAAGCGTTAATCAATTTCGAGGGAGGTTTCGAGTCAAAAGTGAGTTCGCCCTCAAAACTGCGAACAGCCACAATCACATCAACTTTACTGTAATCGTGCCAGCGATCGCACCCCACCACTTGCCAATCCAAACCTAAAACGCCGAGTTTTTCGCCCCAGGACGGTGCTTGCAATTCCGGTGCTAGACTGTCTAAAACGCCGAAGAAGGCTGCATTTTCAAAGATTTCGCCCCGGCCCGCATCGCGGGGAATTAACCCTGGTTGCAGCCAAAATTTGAGCGGGTGACACTGCCATAAAAAGGGCGATCGACTAAATAGCGGATCGCGATCGTTCTGCACTACTTGCAACTGAGCGTAAGGGTGAGGTTCTCTATCCACTTTAATACAAACAACCAGCAACTTTGGCAGCGGTTGTAAATTATCGGATAAAAAATCTCGATGCGACAGCACGATGCCTTCATCCGGCCTAAAATCTATTAATTGACATGGCAACCCGTCCGCTTTCAAATAAAGATAAGTTTGCAGAGTCCAATCATACTTTCCCCGGCCGTACCTGCTACCCCAAGAACTCATCCACTGCCAGTATTCTTCAGGAATTTTTGGCATTTTTCCTACAGGCCACTGGCTTTTAGGAATATAAAAATAAATCGGCGGCAAACTCTCATTCATTTTTTCATCTAGCCTGCTATTGGTCAAGTATCGATCGACTCATTTTCTATTTTAATACGCTTGGGTTGAAACTGCTGATACCTTCCAAAGATTCCTCGGCTACGCCCTACTATCTCGATGGCTTGGAGACTAGGAGGTATGGGAAAAAATCTCCAACTATAACAAGTTTTAAGTAAACCGTCTTAGGCAAAAATGCAGCTTTTTGGTACAGACAATTTAGATGAATCAAATTATCTTGAAAAAACATCGCACTGTTACCAAAGAAACTGACTTTTTCAGCGAATTTTGCGTGAAGACGCATCTTTTTGTTAAAAAATTCGGTTTTTGACTGCACGCTAAGACGGTTAAAAAATATCGCACATTCCACGCTATAGTAAAATATAACTATCCCCAAATCGCTACCACGGCGTACTTTCCCCCCAAAACCGATCGAACAATGGCAGATACAAGTATTGTTGAAAAAATCAAAAAGCTGTTAGCCCTCGCTACCTCATCCAATGAAAATGAATCGACGGCGGCGGCCGAAAAAGCTTCGGTTTTACTGGCGCAGTACAATCTCAGCCTCGCTGATTTAGGCCCGAATCACCAAGAAGAAATGGGCGAAAGCGGAGTTGAAACCACCTCGAAATTTGTGACTTGGAAAATGATGCTGCTGTCGGGAATTGCTGAAGCTAACGGTTGTACTGGTATGCGGAACACTTATACTGGTAATATGTTTTTGGTGGGAAGCTCTACAAATCTGATTGTTTGCAAGCACCTTTACGAGTATTTGAGTTCTGCGATCGAGAAACGGGCGAAATACCGCAAGGGAAGTGGCCGGGGATTGGCGTATTTGAATGCTTTTCGGGTGGGATGCGCCACAAGGCTGAGACAGCGATTGCTGGAACAAAAGCGGGAGATGGAGGAGTCTGGGATTCCCGGTACGGCTGATACGGCGGCGACTCCTGCGATTGTAGTGCGATCGATGTTTGAGAAGAATCAACAGGCGATCGCCGATTATTTAAAAGGCCGAGGTGTTAAAGTTAAAACGAGAACAGATTCTCAAGTCAGCAGTGAGGCTGGCTTTAATTCTGGCTATGAAGTGGGCGACAAAATTAGTTTGCAAAAGCAAGTCCAGCCGCCAGAGGATATGAAACAACTTAATGAGTGTGTTTGAGTTCGGGATTGTTATTTTACAAAGGAAAGTGTCATGTCAGACCTAGAAATGGTAGTCCTGCATAGTAAGGAAAGTTAAGAATTTTAATTGATACATAAACTGGCGTTATACTCATGAATAAAATACCAAATAGCTGCCAATATGATGGAGAGTTTTTTAGAGAATACAATAGTTTTTCTCACCAATTGAGATATTTTTTGTCTCGGCGTATTATTAAATATTTCTACATACTTTGTCAGATTAGTCTCCTTTCCTACTGTCTTGTATCTTTTTTGAGGAAGAACTGTTCTATAGGTACTCCAAAAGTCTGTATAACTTACGGCACATTGACTATAAACTCGTGGCAAATAATCCCATAATTCTTGAGCGCCAGCTTGATCTCTTTTGCCAATATATACTCCTACAATTTCTTTGGTAGATACATCAATTGCCAGCTAAATCCACTGCTTCTTATCCTTATTACCTACAAATCACCACATTTCATCACATTGAATTGTTAGCTTCCCCCTTTTTTTTTGACTTCACTTCTACTTATCTTTTTACAGCTCCTAATTTTTTATAAAGACATATAGCGGTTATCAAAAAAGTGAGGTATGCCCTATGCTCACCCTTCGATTTCGCGAGCGGGCAAGATGCCCTATGCCCTATCAAATAGATGTGCGATTAATCGGTACAGCTTCCGGGGACATTCTTGCTACAGCTAAATTAGTAGGAGAAGTGGATCAAAGCGATTCCAATTTTTCTGTCCGAGGTATTGGCGGTAATTCCGGCAGTAGCAATGAAGACAGACTTTTGAGCGCGGCAGTTGATAAAGCCGTATCCCAAATGGTGACTAAACTGGCAGAAGTCTCCAACAAATTGCCGTAAAATAATCATACCAAGTTCGGTTAAAAAATTCGACATTCCTCAAGATGTCAGGATGGGAAAGACGAAGTTGTATCTTTTCTTAGAAAGATGAGGTGCTAGGAGTGGGCATAGGGCATAGGGCATAGGGCATCGGGCATCGGGCATACCTCACCAAGCTTGAGAACCGCTATATATCAATTGATTTGCAGCATATTCCATTGAGATGCACTACCCCAGAAACCGGGTTTCTCGAACAACCATCAGTTGACAGCTTATCTAACTGTAAAGAAACCAGATTAGGAGTGCATATTTCACCAACCCGGAATACGCTGTATGTCAGCGAAAAATAGCAGACAGTGCCTCAACAAGTGGATGTTTCATCTCTCTCTTCTCTTCCTCTGTGTTCTCTGCGCCCTCTGTGGTTAAATAATTCCTATGCAACCGGAAACGATATCAGCCCAAAAAACATCCTCGACTATTGAGGGTGACAAAAAGTTTTTCCGAACAGATTCGGATTATTGCCAATCGCCGAAATCTTGATTAACAAACTCCTGCATTCTCTGCCAAACTCGCTCCAACAAATCTGGCGCGCTAACATCAAACCATTCAATTTCAGGATAAGCTCGAAACCAAGTTCGCTGTCTCTTAGCAAATTGCCTCGTGTGCAAAATTGTTAATTCCTTAGCTTGATTCAGAGTAATCTCGCCAGCCAAATATTGTTTGATTTCCTGATAGCCCAGCGTGTTCAATAAAGGCAAGTCGCAGCCGTATTTTTTAGACAAAAATTCTACTTCACTCACCCAACCGCGTTCTAACATTTGTTCGGTGCGCTGTTTGATGCGATCGCCCAAAACATCAATATCACAATCCAACCCTATTTGTAAAATAGGATAATTCGGAGGAATTTCGCCCTGCTGTTCCGAAATCGAGCGCCCAGTGACATAAAATACTTCCAGCGCCCTTAAGGTTCTGAAGGAATCATTTAGGTGAATTTTCTCCGCTGCAGAGCGATCGACCTGCTGCAAGATCGCGTAACATTGAGATTGTCCTAGTTCCGCAAGTTGCGATCGCAATTGGGGCATCGGTGCAACCCTCGGAATTTTCAAACCCCTGACAATCGATTTAATATACAAACCAGTCCCTCCCACCAACAACAGGGGGGGAGAAACCGGAAAATCGATATCAGCAATTATTTTTTGAGCTTGCTGCTGGTACTCCGCCAGTGTTAAAGTTTCTGTCGGATCGCAGATATCAATTAAGTGATGCGGTACCAAAGCGCGATCGGTTTTTGTAGGTTTTGCAGTCCCGATGTCAAATTTGCGGTACACTTGACGGGAGTCCGCACTCAAAATTGCCGATCGCAGTCGTGAAGCCACAGCCAAAGCCACTCCCGACTTCCCCGTCGCCGTCGCCCCACAAATCGTAATTAATCTAAACATAAGCCGTCGCAGATTTCAAAAGCATATTTCATTTCGCTATAAAAACCGTCAAATCCTCTCCCAGACTCTCATCCTCTCCACTTTCCCCTCTCTCCATCCACTCATTTACCGCGCTGCACCAGGAAAGTCGCGAAGCAATCTCACAACTATTCGCCTCCGTCCCCCTAATAAATTTCCATTTAGAATGCCCTAGCATCGCCATTAACCGTTTTGTGCTATAATTTTAGAAGTTTTCCCATTTTAGAAGCTTTTGGGGCTTTAGGCCTCATTATTGGAGCTATTGTTGTATGACTGGGAGCTACAGCGCCGACCAAATTCAAGTTCTCGAAGTTCACGAAGCAGTCCGCAAACGACCGAGGATGTACATAGGTACCACCGGCTCGCGAGGACTGCACCATCTAGTTTACGAGGTTGTTGACAATTCGATTAATGAAGCGCTGGCCGGTTACTGCACTCGCATCGAAGTTGACCTCAACGCTGACAATTCCGTTACCGTGACAGATAACGGCCGGGGAATTCCAACCGAGATTCATTCCAAAACTGGCAAATCATTTTTGGAAGCAGTTTTGACGGTTCTCTGCTTTGCCGGCAGGAGTAGCGACGGCTACAAGGTTTCTGGAGGTATCCACGGATTTGGGATAGCAGTTGTAAATGCTTTGTCTCAATGGTTGCAGGTAACTGTTTGGCGCGAGGAGCAAATTTACAGCCAGCGTTTTGAGAAAGGCATCGCTGTTACGCAACTAACAGCTAAACCCAGCCCTGAAAACCGCACGGGTACGTCGATTTGTTTCAAGCCAGATGCGGAGATTTTCAAGAGTGGCACTCAGTTCGATCGCCCGACTCTCGCCCTTCACCTGCGGCAGCTTGCTTATCTCAATCCCGGTTTGAAAATTATTTTGACTGACAACCGCTTGGAAATGCTAGGCAGCAGTTCTCCCTCAATTGAAACTTATTGTTTTCCCGACGGCATCCGGGAATATGTCGCTTACCTAAACTCCAATGTGGAACCGCTGCACGAAGATATTATTTACATTCAGGGCGATCGAGACGGGGTACAAGTAGAAATAGCTGTTCAATGGCACGTTCCAAAGGAACATCAGACCTATGGCCGACTGTTTGGTTATACTAACTGCGTTTGGAATATTTACGATAGTCCTTACTTTTATAGTCCTTACTTTTACAGATTCCAATTCGCGGTGACGCGCACGATAAATAATATTGCCCGCGAGTTGGGCAAACTAAAAGACACAGACCCAATTTTAAGCTGGAATAAGGTTTTAGAATGTGGTTTCACTGGTATCATTGCCCTGAAAGTACCGAATCCAGAGTTTGAAGGCCCGACGAGAACTCGGTTAGCCAACCCGGAGGTAGGAGAAATCGTTAAATCTTTGGTGGAAAACGAGTTGATGGAATATTTGACAGCCCGCCCGGAAGTTGCAGGGGCGATCGTCCGACAGGCGATCGAGATTCGCGACGCAATTGCGATCGCGCGACAAGCGCGAGCAGTTCGGAGACACCAGAAGAGGTACAAAACAATTATTGGCAAGCGCCGACAACGGGGCGATCGCGCCTCTCAAAAAATCTAAAATCTAAAATCTAAAATCGCTCGATCGCGCCACAGCTCAAAATCTCAAATCTCAAATCTTCAATCCAAAATCTCAAATCTCAAATCCAAAATCTCACATCATTCGCCTAGCAGCCCTCCAAGCAAATGTCAATAGCTCCTCAAGGAAAACTGCGTGGGGTGCATCCCCTCAAAAAAATTCGCTTCAGAATGCCCTAGCATCGCCTTTAACGGTTTTGTGTTATAATTTTAGGAGTTTTTCCATTTTAGAAGCTTTTGGGGCTTTAGACCTCATTATTGGAGCTATTTTGTATGACCAGCAGCTACAGCGCCGACCAGATTCAAGTTCTCGAAGGTCTCGAAGCAGTCCGTAAACGGCCGGGGATGTACATCGGTACCACCGGCCCGCGAGGACTCCACCATCTAGTTTACGAGGTTGTGGACAATTCCATTGATGAGGCGCTGGCTGGCCACTGCACTCACATCGAGATTGACCTCAACGCCGACGGTTCCGTTACCGTGACAGACGACGGACGGGGCATTCCGACCGGCATAGTTGCCAAGACTGGCAAATCGGGAATAGAAACAGTAATGACTGTTCTTCACGCCGGCGGTAAATTTGGCGGTGGTGGCTACAAGGTTTCTGGAGGATTGCACGGTGTAGGTATTTCTGTTGTTAACGCGCTGTCCGAGTGGGTAGAAGTGACAGTTTGGCGCGACCAAAAAGAACATTTACAGCGCTACGAAAGAGGCAATCCAGTTACTGAACTTAATGCCAAGCCCAACAAAGGCACTCGCACCGGCACTTCAGTTTCTTTCTTGCCAGATACTCAAATATTTAGCACTGGCATTGAATTTGATTACACTACACTCGCCGGGCGCTTGCGAGAATTGGGTTACTTGAATGCGGGAGTGAGAATTACGTTTAGCGACCACCGTTTGGAACTGCTAAAAAGTAGCGAACCTCGGGTCGAAACATACTGTTATGAGGGCGGAATCAAGGAATATATCGCCTACATGAACCGCGAAAAGCAGCCTCTGCACGAAGAAGTGATTTACGTGCAAGGCGAACGCAACAACGTGCAGATAGAAGTGGCTTTGCAGTGGTGCGTTGATGCTTTTAGCGACAATGTTCTCGGTTTTGCTAACAACATTCGGACGATCGACGGCGGTACGCACTTAGAAGGTTTGAAGGCTGTTTTGACGCGGACGATGAATTCGATCGCCCGCAAGCGCAACAAAATCAAAGAAAACGAGCCCAACCTCGCCGGCGAAAACGTCCGCGAAGGTTTGACAGCAGTAATTTCCGTCAAAGTTCCCGATCCAGAATTTGAAGGCCAAACAAAAACTAAGCTGGGAAATACCGAAGTTCGGGGAATAGTTGATTCCTTAGTAGGCGAAGTATTGACCGAATATTTAGAATTTCGCCCCCAAGTAGCCGACGCTATTTTGGAAAAAGCAATTCAGGCATTTAAGGCCGCAGAAGCAGCCCGCCGCGCCCGCGATTTAGTCCGCCGCAAATCCGTCTTAGAATCGTCTCCTTTGCCCGGAAAATTAGCGGACTGTAGCTCCAGAGACCCCGCCCTGTCTGAGATATACCTAGTTGAAGGCGATTCTGCAGGGGGCTGTTTTTTTTCATCTCAAGAAATAATATTAGCTGACGGCACTACAAAAACTATCAAAGAGATAGTTGACGAACAAGCAGAAGGTAAAGAACACTTTTGCTACACTATTCGCGAAAGTGGAAACATAGGGTTTGAGCGGATAACTAACGCTCGCATGACTAAAGCAAATGCTGAAGTTGTCAAACTGACATTAGACAATGGCGAGACAATCACTTGTACTCCCGATCATCCGTTCATGTTGCGGGATGGTACCTACAGAGCCGCAGCCATGCTGACACCGGACGATTCCTTAATGCCCCTCAACCGCCAGTTGTCTAAAAAGAACCAAAACGGGCAGGGACTTAACGGTTACGAAATGGTTTGGAATCCCAACAGTGACAAGTGGATTTACAGTCATTTGCTATCGGATTTCTACAACCTGAAACATGAGGTTTATCAAGCATCTGACGGTAATCACCGCCACCATGTTGATTTCAACAAACTCAACAACAATCCGACCAATATTCATCGGATGCCCGCTCAGGCTCACTTGGCTTTACACCGCGCCAATCTTGAGAAAACATTGCACAGGCCAGATGTCATTGAAAAGAGCCGTCAAGCTCACATGACTGATGAATTTCGGGCGATGATGAAAGAGCGGATGCAGCATCCTGAAACCAGACAAATTCTGTCTGAACAGGCAAAAGCTCAGTGGGAAGATGAAGAGTATAAAGCTTACATGACGAGCAAGTGGCGTGAGTTTTACGATACTAATGAAGCTTATCGCGAGCAAAATAATGAACTGCTCAACCAAGCGCAGCAAGAGTATTGGAGCTCCGAAGAAAACCGTTTGGCTCAGTCGGAACGGGTTCGCAATCATTTTGCTAACAATCCTGAAGCGCGGGAGGCTAATTCGCAATTTGCCAAGGAGCAGTGGAAAGATCGGGAATTGTTGGACTGGCGTCGTGAAAAAACTAAGCAACAGTGGACGCCGGAGTTTCGCCGCCAACGCAAAGCAGCTTTGAACGAAACTTACTACCGGAAAACTCTGGAAATGTTGAAGTATGTGGAGTTGCAAAAAGGCTGTATTAATGTAGATTATTACGATGCTTGCCGCCGGACGAAAAAGGATAAGTGTTTGTTGAAGTACCAAACTTTTTGCGATCGCTACTTTGGCGGAGATCAATTGCTGGCTCGCCAAGCTGTTCGCAATTACAACCACCGCGTTGTGTCGATCGAACATTTGGAGGAACGGTACGATGTTTACGACATCGAAGTGCCTAACAGTCACAACTTTGCATTAGCTGCGGGAATTTTTGTCCATAACAGTGCCAAACAAGGGCGCGATCGCCAATTCCAAGCAATCCTGCCTTTGCGCGGTAAAATTCTCAACATTGAGAAAACAGACGATGCCAAAATCTACAAAAATAACGAAATTCAATCGTTAATTACCGCCCTGGGTTTGGGCATCAAAGGCGAAGAATTCGATCCCGGTCAATTGCGGTATCACCACATCGTAATTATGACTGACGCTGACGTAGATGGTGCTCACATCCGCACGCTGTTGTTGACTTTCTTCTACCGCTACCAGCGCGCACTTGTAGAACAAGGTTACATCTATATTGCTTGTCCTCCTCTCTACAAAGTAGAACGCGGCCGGAATCATTATTACTGTTACAGCGAACGCGAAAGGAACAGTCTTATCCGCAATGAATTTCCGGCGAATGCTAACTACACTGTCCAGCGGTTCAAAGGTTTGGGCGAAATGATGCCGACACAGTTGTGGGATACCACGATGAACCCGGAAACTCGGACGCTGAAACGGGTGGAGATTGAAGACGCCGCTGAGGCCGATCGCATCTTTACCATCTTAATGGGCGATCGAGTCGCCCCCCGCCGCGAATTTATCGAAACCTACGGCCCCAAACTCAATATGCTCGACTTGGACATTTAAATTAGTTGACAGTTGGCAGTTGGCATTTGGCATTTGTTTGCTGGCAGTTGGCAGTTGGCATTTGTTTGCTGGCAGTTGATAGTTGGCAGTTGACAGTTGGCAGTTGGCGGTTGACATTTGACATTTGTTTGCTGGCCAAGATGAGTCATTAGTCATTAGTTACTGGCTGATGACTGATGACTACCGCCAACTGACTACCGCCAACTGCCAACTGACTACTGCAACTTTTGTTATAAAAATTAATACAAGCTCTCATCAAATCGATATAAGGTAAATACTTAGGTAATTTTTAGATTTTTGACCCATCCATCAGCTACCACAAAAATAGAAGGTTGGACAATATAGCATGAGCATCAATTTAGCGACCAAATTGCGTGAGGGAACCAAAAAGTCCCACACTATGGCAGAAAACGTTGGTTTTGTCAAGTGTTTTTTAAAAGGCGTTGTAGAAAAAACTTCTTACCGGAAGTTAGTAGGAAACCTCTACTTTGTCTACTCGGCAATCGAAGAGGAAATGGAACGCCAAAAGAACCATCCGGTTATTTCAAAAATTTACTTTTCTGAGTTGAATCGCAAACAAAGCTTAGAGCAAGATTTGTTTTACTACTACGGTGCCAATTGGCGCGAACAAGTAGCTCCGTCAGCCGCAGCGAAAGCTTATGTGAAGCGGATTCAGGAGATTTCGGCTACCGCACCAGAACTGTTAGTAGCTCATTCTTACACTCGCTACCTCGGCGACTTGTCCGGCGGACAAATCCTCAAGGGAATTGCCCAGCGCGGGATGAATCTTACTGAGGGAGAAGGCACTGCTTTTTATGAATTCCAGGATATTCCTGATGAAAAAGAGTTTAAGAATAACTACCGTCAGGCAATGAACGAACTGCCTATTGACGAAGCTACAGCAGAGCGAATTGTTGATGAAGCTAATGCAGCTTTTGGCATGAACATGAAAATGTTTATGGAATTAGAAGGCAATTTGATTAAAGCAGTCGGTCAGATGCTGTTCAATACCCTAACGCGGAAGCGTGGCGGCGGCAATACCGAATTGGCTACTGCTGAGTAAGTTAAGGTCTGCAGACGATAATTTTGAACCTCGTTTAAGAGGAAAAATTTAAATCCTGGGGGTTTGATGGCTCGTTTCACAGTCACCAAAGCTCCAGGATTTTGCATTGCGAGTGATTTCCTACAGGATAGTTACGCTTCATATCGTTTCCGATAGCATCGTCAGGTGATTTAACCGGCGCTAGGGCGCAGAGAACACAGAGGAAGACAAGAGAGAGATGAATACAGAAC
>NZ_JAUBPN010000032.1:0-49088 GCF_036700745.1 Microcoleus sp. S36a_B3
TGAACCGCCTTCTCTTTGGCGCTTTATTAATATATCAACTCTCCCCTGAGTTGTCAAGCTTTTTTGCAAAGTTTTTTGCTAATCTTCAAGGCTATACGCAGCAGGTCTTTCCACTGCTGAGTCAAATCAATTCTACTATTACCGGGCTCTGGTTCTCGGGATATCGCTTCTTTTGATCGGTATTAGTAAGGTTTTTTCAGGGGACTCTTCCGCCAATGGGTAGAATATCTGTACAGACAGATGTTCTATATATATATGTTCGATCGCCCATGAAAAACCCTACTACTCGTCCTAGTGCCTTATTCGTTACCTGCGCTTCACTGCTGATTGGTTGCAGTCAGACCAACACTCCTCAGACCTCCACAACAGTATCTACAGCTACTTCGCCATCTCCAGCAACTTCGCCACAGGGTGCGGGTGCGGCGAACTCAGCCGCTATTCTCGTTGGAGTTGGGGTGGCGCAAACCAGCAATGTCGCCTTACTTGGCCAGGAACAGGTGGCAGGGGCGAAAATTGCTGAAAAGTATTTCAACGATCGCGGCGGTGTAGATGGGACGCCGATTAGAGTGGTGTTACAAGATACGGGTGGAGACGAACAGGGGGCGATCAATGCTTTTAATACTTTGATCAATCAGGATAAAGTGGTGGGTATTGTGGGCCCAACTCTATCGCAACAGGCTTTTGGTGCAGATCCGATCGCCGATCGCGCCCAAGTACCCGTGCTCGCACCCTCCAACACAGCTAAAGGCATTCCCCAGATTGGCGATTATGTCGCCAGAGTCTCCGCGCCCGTCGCCGTGGTAGCACCTAACGCAGTTAAAGCCGCCCTCAAGCAAAATCCCAATATCAAGAAAGTAGCCGTGTTTTTTGCTCAGAATGATGCTTTTAGCAAATCTGAGACTGAAACTTTCCAGAAAACAGTTAAAGAGATGGGACTGGAATTGGCAACAGTTCAAAAATTCTTGACTACTGATACAGATTTCCAATCTCAAGCCACTAATGCGATCAATGTCAAGCCCGATTTGATAATTATTTCCGGGTTGGCGGCAGATGGAGGCAATTTAATTAAGCAGTTGCGGGAGTTGGGCTACAAAGGCGTTATTATTGGGGGCAACGGTCTGAATACTTCCAACGTATTTACCGTTTGCAAGGCTCTTTGCGATGGGGTTTTGATTGCCCAAGCATACAGCCCGGAATATCAGAATGAAGTTAATAAGGCTTTCCGCGACGCTTATCGCGCCCAATTTAAGAAAGAACCGCCTCAGTTTAGCGCTCAAGCTTTTACTGGGGTACAAGTTTTTGTTGAGTCATTAAAGGCAATTAATGCTCAGTCTAAGATTAGTGAAACGCCTTTAGCCCAATTGCGGACAAAGCTGAATCAGCAGTTGTTGATGGGTAAGTACAATACGCCTTTAGGGGAAATTTCTTTTACGCCGGAAGGTGAAATCAATCAGAAAGATTTTTATGTGGCACGGATTAAAATGGAGGCGGATGGAAATAATGGTAGATTTGAGTTTTTGAAATGAATCAACAGGGAAGTTCGGCAACGGATGTAACGGATAGAAGGAAGATTTTTAGTTTGTCTATCGGTGAATGATTTAATATTGATATCGTTTCCGATAGCATCGGAATTATATATTTTAATCATTGATAGTGCGATCGTCCCCCCCAAGCGAAGTCGATCGCTCTTCGGGGACGCTCGCACTATATAATTCCAATGCTACTGGATTTAATATTGATGCGTAATTCGTGACGGGCGATGGATTTAACTCTGTTTCTGCAACAATTTTTGAATGGTTTGTCGATCGGCAGCGTGTATGCTATTTTTGCACTGGGATACACACTGGTGTTTTCTATTCTAGGAATTATTAATTTTGCTCACGGTGCAGTCTTTACTGTGGGTGCTTATTTCACCTATACGCTGATGGGGGGCGCTTTCGGTTTTAACGGGTTGTTAGCTAATGCGAGAATTCCCGTACAATTGCCTTTTGCTGTGGCGCTAATTTTGGGTAGTACGCTGGCTGGTTTGGTGGGAGTAATTCTGGAAAGAGTTGCTTTTTTGCCTTTACGCCGCAGAAACTCAGATCCTTTGCTGACAGTTGTTTCTAGTTTGGGGGCGGCAGTGGCGATCGCCAATATCATTCAATATCTTGTAGGGGCGGAAATTTACACTTTTCCAGCTAATACTTACGGTAATTTGCCAGCAGCTATTAACTTTGGTACGGCGGATAGACAGATTCCGATTCGCACTGTGCAAATAGTGATTTTTGGGGTAGCTGTGGCGATTGTTAGCCTGCTAACTTACTTGATAAATTTTACCAAATTTGGTAAAGCAATGCAGGCGGTGGCAGAAGATGCGACTACTTCTAGTTTGTTAGGGATTAATACTGATAGATATATTGTTTTGACGTTTTTTGTGAGCAGTTTTCTAGCTGGTTTGGCGGGGGGTTTGGTGGGTTCTAGTGTGAGTATTGCTGGGCCATATTTTGGAATTGCTTTTGGTTTGAAGGGTTTGGCTGTGATTGTGCTTGGCGGCTTGGGGAGTATTCCTGGGGCTGTTTTTGGTGGGTTTATAATTGGTTTGGTGGAGGCTTTTGTTCCTGGTGATTTTTCGGCTTATAAGGATGCTGTGGCTTTTGCGATCTTGTTTGTGATGTTGTTGGTTAGGCCGCAGGGTTTGTTTGGGCGGCGTTTGATTGAAAAGGTGTAAGATGATGCGGCGATTAAAATTGGGGCAACCACGGGGGATTGCCCCTACAGAAACTAATTAGATCGGAATGATTTAACCGCAGAGCACGCAGAGAACGCAGAGAAAGAGAAGAGAGAAATAAATGATTATGATAGGACTACATTGGAGATAAAGTTGGTATTTAAGTATGTTTATTATTTAAAATAAAATCATGGCTGTATTTTTTACTACTTACGGGTTTCTGATTGTCTTGATGTTGCTGGGTGCAATGTTGGGATTGTCGTTATATTTGCCTTTGATGAGTGGGCAGTTGTCTCTGGCTAGCCCCGGTTTTTATGCTTTGGGCGGGTATATTGCGGCGATTTTGTCTACGACGGTGTTTCAAACGACGGGTGGCTTATTTCCGCTGCCGTTGCTGTTATTGGAGATGATAATTGCAGGGGCTGTTTCGGGGTTGCTGGGTATTTTGGTGGGTATTCCGGCGTTGCGGTTGAGGGGGATTTATTTGGCGCTCGCCACTATTGCTTTTGTGGAAATTCTGCGGGTTTTATCCCTGAATCTGGATATTACTGGCGGGGCTGTGGGGATTTTTGGAATTCCGCAACCGTTTGCAACGTCGATCGAGTATTTATGGATTGTACTGCCTTTGCTGCTGGTAAGTATGGCGATTCTGTACCGACTGGAACGCATCCGGGTGGGACGGGCTTTTGCGGCGATTCGGGCTGATGAGTTGGCGGCTGATGCGATCGGCATTAACCCGACTTTTTATAAGGTTCTGGCTTTTACATTGGGCGCTATTTTAGCAGGGGTTGTCGGTGCGGTTAGCGCGCATTTCCTCAATACTTGGAACGCCCGTCAAGGTACTTTTGATGCTAGTATTATTTACTTAACTTTTGTGTTGATTGGTGGTAGTAGAACTTTTGTCGGGTCGGTTTTGGGTGGGATGATTTTTACTGCTTTGCCGGAGGTTTTGAGGGGGATGGCTACTATTCAAGGATTGCCGGTTTGGCTGGCGCAATTTCTGCGGGATGGACGGTTAATTATTTTTGGGTTGCTGATTGTCGTAGGGACGATATTTTTTCCGCAAGGGTTGGTGACACCGGAGTTGTTGAAGAAGTTGAGAAAGGGCGATCGCACTTCTGTTTAAAAACAGATAGTATTACGATTTTGCCCCATCCTCATCAATGGCTATATCAATGATCTACAATTATTAAGAATTTTATTATTTAGGTGAGAAGAATCATATTACTTTTGCTTGACTAGGGCGTTATTGTTGGTGGAATTCTTACCTTCTGCTTTGAACCGATCGCATAAGTTTTGTGCCATAAGTTGAGCAACCTGTTCATGACCTTGACTATTCCAATGACCGTCACAGCGCATAGCATTGGGAAAGCCATGTACGCAAGTTTTATTTTTTTCTGCATACTCTCGCAATCGCGGGACTGTATCCAATGTCGTAATATTGAGGCGATCGCCAAGGGCTTTGATCCTCTGATTAGGATAATACAAGTCGTTAATCCTAAATCGTTTCACATAGCTTTGACGCATCATAGGCTCAGGATTGACTTGAACTCCCGAACTGACAATCAAAATCATAAAATCTGCTTTTTGGGTCTTGACTTCCCGATTCATTAGTGTAATTAATCCTTCTGTTACTTGCCAAGCCTCTTTCCATACTGGATCGATAGGTTCTTGAAAGTTATGACCTGAGCGCTTTCTGTCTATCGTCTCAACTAGACGTTTCTTATTATTTAAATCAATTTGTCTGACTAACCGCAAAATGCGTGAATTATTGACCAACGAAGTCGGAAGATAATCAACAAATGAAAATTCTAAATAGTTATGTTGTCTTTGTGAAATGTTCAGCCCTGAATTATCTAGAACTAATTCGCCATTTTTATATACGAAAAATGGCTTACGTTGAGAAAATTCAAGTTTTTTTGAATTATTAATGATATCGTTGCCAGGAAGAAAAGCTAAGAGCACTAAATCTGGAGAATATTGCCAGACTTTATGGCGCAGAGTGATTAGTTCTTGATCCGTCCCATAGCCCTGAACGCCAAAATTAATTACCTCTACTTTGCGATCGCCTAAAGCAGTACATTGTTTATTGAGTTGCTTTCTCATTTTCCACCAAAAAGTATTTTCCATCGGTACTTGTAAAGATTCAGCAAAGGAATCTCCCAACACTGCGATCCGAAAAGTTTTTGGTGGTTTTTCTTTAGTATGTTCGCGATCGCGCAAACCATCTTTATTTGCGCGAATTAAGGAGCGATCGCCTTCCCCCTGCCACTCGAAAGACGCACCCGGTTTCAATGACCAACCAGCGGGATCGTCTAGTGTGTAACTTGCAAAAGAAGCAAGATCGCTTGGTTTTTCTATACCTTTAATTCCCCCCAGATGCAGAGCTAATTCTCCCATAAAAACACCAGCCATAATTCCTCCCAAAATTAGGCTGAGTTTTTGCGCCCATAAACTTAGTTTTTTCATTTTAGTTTTTTTATATATAAAAATCTAGTCTAAATCGCCGTGACTATCTCAAAAAGACAATCCCTACAGACAATTAATGTTTTTCTTGCGAAGCTAATTTTATACTTTTGAGTATCATATATCGATAGCCCAAAACTGAAAAGAGAAAAAAGACGGAAAAAGACGGGTCTTTATAAAATGTGGATGCAAGGCGGAAAAAGGCGGAAAAAGACGGAAAAAGTCGGCTATACTAACCGTAGTTCTCTGACAACCCTACTGATGGACACTGCCCATATATTGCAATTTGTAGATGAAGTGCTCAGCGCGAAGACAGGCAAACGTCTAAATGACTTGCAGCGTAAAATTATAGAGGGAATACTTAAGCGACAAAAGTATTATTATATTGCAGATACTTATGGCTGTACGGCTGGTCATGCTAAGGATGTAGGTTATAAGCTTTTACAAATGTTATCTAATGTTTTTGGTGAACCAGTTGATAAAGGTAATCTGGAATCTGTTTTAGAACGGCAATTAAATCTGAAGATCCATTTGGTCGATCGCACTACTAATTCTGGTAATAGCCACACAATTAACTATATCAATGGGTGCTCAGAACTACTCACTCCTACGCCAGATAAAAGTCAGCCTGCGACTCCCGACTACCATGACGGCGCGAATCAAGGTAAAATTGAAATGGTTGGTAAATTACGGGAGTTGGGCTTGAAGGATGAGCAAATTGCAGGGGTGCTAGGACTAGCCTTGGAGGCGGTGAAACAGGTAGATTGAAAAGAATGAGTTTATTTGTAGTCTCAAACCCTTTATCTGAAACAGTGGCGACTGTGGGTTGAAACACATATAATTCAGTCAGGAGGTATAAGTTTTATGTTCGCAGTCGTCACCCCAGAAAAGATTCATTTGCCACCAGGAACACTGATAAAATTTCCCGGTAGTTGGCAGGATTACCAAGCACTTGTAGAACAATTGGGCGATCGTCAGATTCCGCGCATCAAATATCGACCAGGAGAGATTTTATTAATGTCCCCTTTACCCGTACACGGAAAACAAGCTCATATTATCGCAATTGTGGCAATAGTTCTACTAGATTACTTGGGCAGAGATTATGAAGCGTTTACGCCAATTACGATGGATTTGCCGGAGGTAAGAGGGATTGAACCAGATTATTGTTTTTATATCGATAATTGCGCCGCCATTCTGGGTAAAGATCGGATTGCTTGGGGTGTTGAACCGCCACCCGATCTAGTAATTGAAGTGGATGTCACTAGCTACACTAATTTGGATGATTACTTGCCTTATCAAGTGCCGGAAGTGTGGCTGTTTAAGAAAAATAAGCTCAGAATTTACGACTTGCAAAACGAGCGATATGTCGAAAGTTCAGTTAGCCGTTATTTTCCCAATTTTAATGTATCAGAAATTGTGGAGGAATGCTGGCAAATGTCGCGCGATCGCCATACAAGTACAATAATTCGGGAGTTGCGACGAAAAGTTGAGAGAGAAAACTCTTGAATCATTCCTCTGTCTTAGGTTTGTAGTGAGGACTTCAGTCCTCTAGGAAAGGTTATTGCGATGAAGAAGGACTAAAGTCCTTACTACGAACCTGTTTTATGAAGGCTAATTAAACCGAAATAATATTCTGCCAAATTTTGATAGTTTTGTCACTGCTGCCGCTAGCCAAAAACTCTCCTTCCGGGGTAAAATTTACGGAATAAACAGAATTTGTATGACCTAAAATATTACAAAGTTCTTGACCATTTTTTACCCGCCAAATCTTGATAATTTGATTGCTACTGCTGGCAATTACTTCGCCATCGGGACTAAACGCGATCGAATCTACATACCAAGAATGACCTGCAATTGTTAAAATTTCTTGCCAATCTTTGACCCACCAAATTTTGATAGTATTGTCGTGACTGCCACTCGCCAGAAACTCTCCGTTGGGACTAAAAGCTACACAACGCACGCAGTCTGTATGACCAGTCAGCGTGCGAATTAGCTTGCCATCTTTGACTCGCCAAATCTTAATAGTTCTGTCCCAACTGCTGCTAGCCAGAGTTTCTCCGTCAGGACTGAAGGCGACGCAGTAAACTAAGTTACTGTGACCGCTAAATGTGCGGATTTCTTGCCCGTCTTTCACGCGCCAAAGCTTAATTGTTTTGTCCCAACTGCTGCTAGCCACAGTTTCGCCGTCGGGACTGAAAACTAAGCCATAAACTGAGTTGCTGTGACCTGCAAGCGTGCGGATTTCTTGCCCGTCTTTCATCCGCCAAAATTTGATTGTTTTATCGTGACTACTGCTGGCAAGTATTTTTCCATCTGGGCTAAAAACTACTGTATGAACTGAGTTGATGTGTCCGGCGAGAGTTACTATTTCTTGCCCGTCTTGTACTTGCCAAAGCTTGATTGTTTTGTCATCGCTACCGCTAGCGATAACTTCTCCGTTAGGGCTGAAAGCTACAGAGGAAATTAAATTTTTGTGTCCGGTTAAGGTGTGAATACATTGCCAGTTATGAGTTGGCTGAGGGGGCGGATTGGGATTGGCGGCAGGTTTGACTGCTTTGGTAATTGTTTGAGGAATGGTGAGTTTACTAGCTGCTTCTGGATTCAGTTGTGTTAAGACTTCAACAGCCGTTTGATAGCGATGGTTCGTAGCATTTTCAATCATTTTGTCTAAGATTTTGCCCGTTTCTTCACTCACCGGGTTGTTTGCCAAATATTGTCGCCAAATCCAGGCATCTTCGCCCGGATCGAAGAGGTCAAAGGGAGAAACTTGAGTTAGCAAATACAGGCAGGTTACGCCTAAACTGTACAAATCGCTGGTGAAAAATGCTTTGCCTCTGGCTTGTTCGGGGGCGATGTATTCGGGGCTACCGATGCTAGTTCCTGTTTTGAGTAAGGCTGTACCTGTAGCTATTTTTGCTGCACCAAAATCTACTAAAACTAATTGTTTATCGGCGCGGCGGATGATGTTTTCGGGTTTGATATCTCGGTGAATAACGTTGTGGGAGTGGATGAAGTGAAGTACGGGTAATAAGCTGTTGAGTAAGTCTTGAATTTGAATTTGTGTAAATGTACCTTCTGTTGCTACAATTTGTGCTAGATTTTGTCCGTCGATAAATTCTTGGACTACATATTGTCGGTTGTCTTGGATGGAATATGCTAAGAGTTCGGGAATTTGAGGATGTTTCCCTAATTCGTCTAATCGCATTGCTTCTTGTTCAAAAAGTTCGGCTGCTTTTTTGCTATTGCGATTGCTGGCTGATGGGATGAGTGGGGTTTCTGGGGGTAAGAATTGTTTGATGACGCAGCGGGGTTTTGATGGTTTGTCTTCGTCAACGGCGAGTAATGTTCTGCCAAAACCTCCTTGTCCGATCGCCTTTATGGCCCGATATCTGTCGCGCAACAGCAGTTTTGACCGACAATTTCGGCAAATTTTGGCTGTATCCGGGTTTTCGGGCTTGGAACAGTTGGGGTTTAGGCAATAACTCATTCGATTTTAGATTTTGGATTTTAGATTTTAGATTTCTTGTCCAAAGTTTTAAATATTATACCTCTTGCCCGACTATATAAAATTTGTTTGTAGTGAGGACTTGAGTCTTTCTATGCAAGTTGGGCAAAGAAGGACTGAATTCCTCACTACGAACCTTTGGAAGTCAACTATTTTAGAAGTTCCACATAACTGGGTTGTCATCTAAACTATCGGTGACGGTTCGCCCGATCGCGTCAATTTCTTTTAAGTCCTCTTGACTCAGCTTTACTTCGGCAGCTTTGGCATTAGCGGTGGCTTGTTCGGCATTGCGCGCGCCAACAATTGCGTTGGTTTGTGGCTGGGCGATTAACCAGGCTAATGCTAAATTGCCCAAGCTTGTTTGGTGGCGATCGGCAATTGGCCTGAGTTGATTTAATGCTGTTTGGACTCTGGCGTAATTTTCTTTGATAAACAGCTTGCTTTTGGCGCGGTGATCGCCTTCTTCAAATTTGTGTTCCGGCCCGAATTTACCTGTTAATATTCCTTGAGCTAGAGATGAGTAGGCAACGATTGAGATATTATTTTCTACACAGTAGGACATTGCCTCTTTTTCTACCCAGCGCCAAAACAGAGAATAGGGCGGTTGCAAGCTGTCGATGCGTCCGTATTGGGCGGCTTCTGCTATTTGGGCGCTGGAGAAGTTGGAAACGCCGATCGCCCGAATCTTCCCCTGTTCTTTTAATTTGTTCAGCGCGTCCATTGTTTCTGCAATGGGCACTAATTCGGAATTCCAAGTCCCGGCGGGCCAGTGGATTTGGTAAAGGTCGATATAATCGGTGTTGAGGTTTTTTAGCGATCGATCGCACGCCTCGACTACCAAATCGGGTTTGAGATGGTTGGCAAAAACTTTGCTAGCATAAACTACTTGCGATCGCACATCTGAAAGCGCTTTGCCGATAATTTGTTCCGAATGTCCTTCTCCGTAAACCTCCGCCGTATCAAAGGTGGTAATACCGGCCTCAAAAGCGGCGCGCATTGCTTTGATAGTTTCGGCATCCTCAATTCCCACCCACATCCGCTTCCCAGCTTGCCAAGTCCCCATAATTATCGGGCTAATTTGAATTCCCGATGTCCCCAATTGTCGCTTTTCCATAGCTATAGCCCTAATTTGGATTTTTACTATTTACCCTCAAACTATCTAATTTTAACAGAAAAAAGTTGTTATAATTGCTATAAATTACCGATTTTGTTACTTTGGTTAAAACCAAACTAAATCCTATGAAATCAACTACTCGCGCGCTGAAAGAATGGAATGTAGCGGTTAATGCTTTGGAACAGGGCAAAACGATTGTACTGTTGCGAAAGGGGGGTATTCGCGAGCAAGCAGGACAGTTTAATGTTGGTGATAAGCAGGTTTTGCTTTATCCAACTTTTGAACACCAACAGCCTGATTTATTAAAGCCAGATTTTGCGAGTCAGGTAAAAACGGTAGAATCTGGTTGGCATCCAGAATTTATTAAAATTAGCAGTTGGGCTGAGATTACCGATGTTTTTTTGGTAGCTTGGGAACCTGCAATTACGGCGCTTTTTCCTTACCATATCTGGAATGAAAAATTTGTCGGCGATCGCCTGAAATGGAAACAAAATCAGCCAATTTATATTTTACTACTGCGGGCTTATCGGTTAGCCCAAAATCTAGAAATTCCGTACATTTCTGCCTACGGCGGTTGCCGTTCTTGGATAGATTTGGCTAGTCCTATTTCCCTGGAGGGAAGCGAAGCTGTTTTATGCAATCGAGAATACCTTGAACGTTCAAATGAAATCCGTAATATGATCGCGAATCCTCCGAATGCTTCTGGTTCGCAGAAAATCACACAACTGACGATTTGATCGTTCGGACTTCAGTCTTCATTAATACTTTTTAATGTACTTTTAGAGAGGTGTCCTTCTACTAAACCCAGCCCAAAATCTGCTGCTAATGCCATTAAAGCTGACGGAATTGCCCCAGCTAAAAGTAACTGATTGTTGACTGTAGCAACGCCGCGAAAAATAAACACGCCCAAGCCGCCGGCACCAATTGCAGCGGCGATCGTTGCTAGCCCGATCGCAATTACCGCAGCAACTCGTACTCCCGCCAAAATTACGCCCAGCGCTAGGGGAAGTTCTACTTGCCACAACAGTTGCATATCCGTCATTCCCATGCCCGTTCCCGCTGCCACAATCGCCGGATCGACGCCGACAATCCCGGTATAAGTGTTGCGGATAATGGGCAGTAGGGAATAAAGTGTGAGGGCGATGATTGCGGTGCGATCGCCTATTCCTCCCACAACGGGCATCGGAATGAGCAAGCCAAACAAAGCTAAACTGGGAATTGTTTGCATAATATTTGCAAATCCCAAAATCGGCTTTTTCAATTGGGGTTTTCTCGTTACTAAAATACCGAGGGGAATCCCGACAATAATTGCGATCGAAATTGCCACAGTTACTAAATATAAGTGTTCGAGTACGCGCTGAATTATCTCCGCACCGTACCGATTTAAAAATTCTATCATCGGGTTATTGGTTATTGCTGATTGCTATCAATCTTATAAATCATTTTCCATTTCAGGACTTTCTTCACCAGGATAGAAGCGAAAGTCCAGAATTTCCTCTAAGCTGTAAAAGCAGTTTGGAGGAAATGTTTTAAGAGGTAGATCGGTTTCTCCTACTGCCAAATCTCTACCGTTTTGATAAGCTTCTTGGAAAGCTTCTTGCAAGTAAGGTTTCAGACTTGGGTTATCCTGTATCAGTCTCTGAGTGTCCCGCCGCTGCACTCGAATTGTAGACAGCCAGCTACGACTGCGCTGCTGGGGCTGATATTGCCACTTCAGCAAATGTCCCAGCAAAATGCTCAAACGATTTCTAAGTTCTTGACGTTCCTGTTTGCCCAAAGATTCAATCTCCTCAATTAAATTGGGCAAGTCAAGTTCACTCCACTGACACTTGCGAAGTAACTTGGCTTGTTCTTGCGTCCAAGCATAGAAGTCTGTCTCGTAAAGACTGTGCATTGTTTGATTATCAGCTTAGTTACTAAAACTATATTATCGAATTTTTGCTAAAATCATTCAAATCTAGCTACTTGCAAACATTCAAGAAATGCCTGAGCTTCTGGATGCTGAGATTTTAAAAAATCATCCGGTGAACCCAATTCAACCAATCGTCCATCCTGCATCAAACCAATTTTAGAAGCTAACAAAAAAGCTTCTTGAATGCCGTGAGTTACAAAAATCACAGTTTTGCCCAGTTGCTGCTGCAATTGACCGAATTCCCGCTGCAATTCCAGGCGAGTAATCGGGTCTAAAGCACCAAACGGTTCGTCCATTAACAGCATCGGAGGGTCTGCCGCCAGTGCTCTGGCGACACCCACGCGCTGCCGCTGTCCGCCAGATAACTGATGGGGATAACGTTTGGCGAAGTGCTGCGGATCGAGGTTGACTAATTCTAACAGTTGGCGGACGCGAGATTGAATGCGCGATCGCTCCCAACCTTCCAATTTCGGGACTAAACCGACATTTTGCTCGACGGTAAAATGGGGAAACAAACCAATTTCTTGAATCACATAACCAATTTTTCGCCGCAATTGAATGGGGTTCCATTCAGTTGTCGGTTTTCCCATGACAAGCACTTCACCGCTAGTTGGTGCGAGTAAATTGTTAATCAATTTCATGGTAGTAGTTTTGCCACTTCCGCTGCGTCCCAGCAATACTAAAACTTCTCCTTGCAGCACTTTGAAATTGAGTTTGTCTACTAAATGCCTGCGGTTGAGGCGATATGTCACGTCGAGGCATTCGACAGCAACTTCATTATTGAGAGGCATAATTAGTTTCGGTGATGTTGGTTATAATAAATCGTCAATCGGCTAGCGTCGCGGAACAATTTAAAATCTAAAATCCAAAATCTACAATCTAAAATTGTTGTGGTTTTGCCATTCTAGCAACAAGGCTCGACATTGGAGGCAAGTTAATTTTTTGAGCAAGTCTCGAATGCCGTCGGGGGTGACAGGATATGCAGCGCCGAGAAGTTCGGGGTTGACTGTGGCTGTCGGGTGCAATTCTGCCACAAAACCGTAGAGTTTTTGATTGGAGAATGAACTGTTGATGGCCCAGCCTGTGGTGTTGAGGGGTTGGATGCGGGCGATCGCACTTTCTGTCACGCCTAGTTCTTTTTTGATTATAGCTGGAACTGCCGCTGCTGGCGTTACTGCTTCTGGTACGCGACCGCCGGGAAAATCGAGGGTTGCGGATGCTACGCCGGGGCGATACATCGGTGAGGGAAACAAAAATTTGTCAGCTTGAACCGTCAAAATTACAACTGAATCTGCTCTTTCTACTCGCCAATATTCTACTATTTTCCCTTCGGCAGTTTCGAGATGTTCGGCGATTAGCTTTACCCAGTGAGAGTTGATTTCTACAAAACGATCTAGGGTTTTCCAGTGGTATTCTTGGGTTGGGTTCATGTTGTTACTTATTAGTTATTAGTTATTGGTGATTAGTTATTGGTTATTAGTTATTAGTTATTAGTTATTGGTTATTAGTTATTAGTTATTAGTTGTTAGTGCTGTCCCCCCGAGCTTTCCGTCCAACGTCATCAGGCAGAAGGCAGAAGGCAGAAGGAATAGGGCACAGGCAAAAAATAATTAAGAATATCCTAAGCGTTGGCTATGGTTGCTATAAATTAGATGTTGTTGGCTATGGTAGTCGATCGCTGTCGATCGCCCAAATACCCGATCGACCTTAGAGCCACTTTTCCCATCTCCATTGTAAATTTTTGCAACAAACTACACGTTCACCCTGATAATTCAGTAACATAGACTACATAATCAAAATTTATCTGCAGCTCTGGGTTGTTAAAACCCCGCAAGGAGTGCAGACTCTTAGCTCAACAGACAGGAGTAATTATGCAACTGCAAACAGATATTCGTACTTGGCAACCGCCAGCCGGCATCACGAGCGATCGCGATCGGGAAAGATTCGGCTGCGCCGTACCTGCACCAAAATTGGCTCCTGACCTGTGGGTAAGATTGTTCAATCCCCCAACAGCATTTAGTTTTGACGAAGCGCGGCTGTTGTGTCAGCACTCCGAGGACAAGTGGCTAGCTTGGATTCCCGATCATGGGGAAATTTTGCTGAATACGAATGAATTTTGCGCTACTTAATCAAAAATTAAAGTGTGGAAATCCATATCTTTCAGGCTTCAAAGCATATTTTTGGAAAAAACCAGGTCTTTTCGGAATTATCTCGTTTGTAGTGAAGACTTCAGTCCTCAAGGATTAAGCAGGACTAGAGTTTTCACTACAAACCAATTAATTAAAATTTTGACAACAAAAAGAGCAGTAGAAAACCTATTGCTCTTTTTGTCTTGTGCAAAAACACTCTCTAGTTTTTGTCTTCAGACAGCGGAACTTATTCGCTTATTTGCAAACAGCACGGTTATTGGCGTTTCTGACAATGGTGCCTACTCTGCCATTAATCATAATCGGGTTTTTGGTGCTGGCTCGAATCAAGCGGGGCTGTTTACCCAGACATTCTTTGATTGATTCAGACCAGGCGGTGAGAGCGCTGGTGTATTCTGTACGAGTCGCTGGTGCGCGAAACTGATCGGTAATTATGTGATCCGTGGTGATGCTAGTGTCTGTAGCAACATTCGTAATAATTGGAAAGTCAAAGTTTTTGGGCAAAGTTCTGTCAGGTATTTTGCCAGGTACTATCTGGTAGTTCATCGAGCCACCCTTGTAGTCAATACTTGCTTCGGGGGCTGTTTGAGCGAAGGCTGGAATAGGCAAGCTTGCTACCAAGACGGTGCAGCAACTCCAAAATAATTTCGATTTCATCCGATTCATCTCCTCAACTGTATGACGATTAGCACTAATTAGATAGGCTCCAAAAACATTAGCTTATATTTATCAAAAATATGATGCTAATGAGCTTTTTATCTGAAGTTTGACCCACCTAATTTATTAATATACATCCTCAAAAATGTGAAAACTGGTTTGCCTGACAAACTGTAGAACGGTTTCAGTTGAGTAAGACATTTACACATCTGAAGTTGTTACAGTATGGGAGACTCGATTTGACCAGAATGATTCATTTTAGATCGATGTTATGGGAACCTTATCAAATTTTGTCTCAGATATCAAGTTTTGCCGATCGCACATCACATCTTAACACTGTCCCAGCAGCTCGATCGCCCTTTGAGTGTTACGCGCTATACCAGGACGAGAAAGATGCTACAGTGCATCGATGGGCGTTTGAGTGTTTTCAAGCGACAATAGGCAGAGAAGGGGCTTGAAAATAGGTGAATTTAGTGGAAGATAGCAAGATTATAGACTTATCGGAAATCATGGGTGTTCCCGCGGCTCCTGCGGGTTACAAATCGGGCTTTGTGGGTATTATCGGGCGGCCGAATGTCGGCAAATCCACGCTGATGAATCAGTTGGTGGGGCAGAAAATTGCGATTACTTCGCCGGTGTCTCAGACGACGCGCAACAGGCTGCGGGGCATCCTGACAACGCCTGAAGCACAAATTATTTTTGTCGATACTCCCGGAATTCACAAGCCACACCACCAATTGGGTAAGGTTTTGGTGCAGAATGCGCGCACCGCGATTCAGTCTGTGGATGTGGTGCTGTTTGTGGTGGATGGTTCGGTGGAATCGGGAGGGGGCGATCGATATATCATCGAAATTCTCAGCAATTGCAAAATTCCGGTGATTTTGGGGATGAATAAGTTGGACGAACAACCGGAGGATTCCGTGTTGATCGATCGCACTTACGAGCAAATTGTCAATCCTGAGTGGCCAGTCGTCAAGTTTTCCGCTCTCACGGGCGAGGGCGTCGAACCGCTACAACAATTGTTAATCGAACATCTGGAGGTTGGGCCTTATTATTATCCGCCCGATTTGGTGACTGACCAGCCGGAACGCTTTATTATGGGCGAATTGATTCGGGAACAGATTTTGCTGCTGACGCGGGAAGAAGTGCCGCATTCTGTAGCAATCGCGATCGACATTGTTCAAGAAGAAGCCAAAATTACGCGAATTCTGGCGACAATTCACGTCGAACGGGATTCCCAAAAAGGTATTTTAATCGGTAAGAGCGGCAGTATGCTGAAGTCGATCGGCAGTGCGGCCCGGGAACAGATTCAAAAGTTAATTGAAGGCAAAGTGTATTTGGAGTTATTTGTCAAGGTGCAGCCGAAGTGGCGGCAGTCGCGCACTCGTTTAGCAGAATTGGGCTATCGCGTGGAAGAATAAAACTTTGGTGCTTTGCGGGATGTTCGCGATCGCATCCCTCTTTAAAAACTGTTCAAATTATTCTAAAAAGGCTTTCTGCAAAAAATGTTTGTGTGAGACTAAAATAGGGAATATAAATAAACTCCATTACCTATTACCTACCACTCATTACCTAAAACAATGATTGCCGGAAAAGAAAACTTTCCTCAAATAACCCCAGAAAAATACTTTGCTTGGGAAGAAAAGCAGCTAGAAAAGCATGAGTATATCGACGGTCAAGTCTACGCCATGAGCGGCGGTAGCGTCAATCATGGTCGCCTTGCCATCAAACTTACTGCCATGTTTGATCATCATTTAGAAAATAGTGGTTGTATAACGGGCAATTCTGACATCAGGATTAATATTGTCGAAACAACTAACTACACCTATCCTGATGCAAGTGTCACCTGCGACGATCGCGATAAAACCACAACCCAATACATTACTTACCCCTGCTTAATCGTGGAAGTTCTCTCTCCCAGCACTGAGGGATACGATCGCGGTGGCAAATTTAGAATGTACCGTAACAACCCTGTCTTACAAGATTACCTATTGGTTAGTTCCACCAGTATCGAAATGGATTTGTATCACAAAAATGATGCTGGTGAATGGCTCATCATTAACTACAAAGAAGGTGATACTATAGAACTAAAAAGCATCAATCTCAGTTTTGCGATCGAACAAGTCTATCGCAACCTCGACCTCACCCCAGAAACAACAGCTTAAAATTGATAGAGCGATTAAATTAGGAGATTGTTATGATTGCAGGTAGAAAGCAGGAGCGGTACTTTACACCTGAAGAGTATTTTGCTTGGGAGGAGCAACAATTAGAAAAACATGAGCTAATCGATGGTCGCGTATATGCGATGAGTGGGGGTACGCAAAATCATAGTGCGATCGCTATTAATTTCTTATTATCGATTAGATCTCACTTGCGAGGAAATCAATGTAGAGTTTTTAATTCGGATTTAAAGGTTAATATTCTCAATACTCGCAACTATACCTATCCCGATCTGAGTGTCACTTGCGATCGGCGAGATAATTCTAGTCCTCAATATATTACCTATCCCTGTTTGATTGTTGAGGTTTTATCGGATAGTACCGAGGCTTACGATCGCGGCAAGAAGTTTGAAAAATATCGCCGCAACCCGAATTTAATTGATTATGTTTTAGTGAGTTCTGATGAGATGGCGATCGATATTTATCACAGAAATGATGCGGGGGATTGGTTGATTCTGAGCTATCGAGCGGGCGATCGCGTTGAGCTTAAAGGTATTGGGTTGAGTTTGGCGATCGAGAAATTCTATGAAGAAATTGTTTTCGAGCAGAAATCTTGAATTTATAAATGGATTTATGAGGATACATTCTATGTAGCTTCACAGAAAAATGGTATTACCGAGTGTTTCTTATGAACTACCGAAACCACATCACGATCGAGGCAAATAAACGCGGTGGTAAGCCTTGTGTACGCGGCTTGCGAATTACGGTTTATGAAGTGCTTGAGTACCTGGCTTCCGAGATGACCGAAGCAGAAATTCTAGACGATTTTCCCGATTTGACACGAGAAGATTTAAAAGCTTGTATAGCTTATGCTGCTGACCGTGAGCGTCGGTTTATGACCGCGACCTTATCGGCATGAAATTACTTTTTGATGAAAACTTGTCGCCCAAGTTGCCGAATCGTTTGAGCGATATTTTTCCAAATTCGCTTCACGTTCGAGATGTGGGCATGAAAGCAACGATCGACCCAATAGTTTGGGATTATGCAAAAGACAATAATTTGATGATTGTCTCGAAAGACGCGGATATGCACGACCTGAGCTTAGTATTTGGGAATCCACCGAAAGTTATTTGGCTTTGCCTTGGAAACTGTTCGACATTGCAAATTGAAAATTTGCTACGTCGGAATTTTAACGCGATCGAATTATTTTATGAAGATGAGACTTTATCGCTGCTTGCTTTATCATAATTGTACCGATCGCCGAGGGTGTGCGATCGACTCTAAATGCTCTCTAATCTAAAATCTAATAAAGATAGGTTTTTTCAGTGCGGCGGCTTAAGTGATTGAGTCGAATCGTGCGGCGAACTCGATCGAGGAAAGGAGATTCCGATGGGGAGTAAGAACGGGTTGACATACGTCATCGATATGCGGTATCTTTAGAATATATGCAGTATTGTACCGCAACTGCAACATAATTATAAGTTATGATGCTGGGCTATCGGTTAGGGCAGCACTTTAAAATTATCGGCAGGGCAATTCAAAAGAGTAGTTTAAATGACACGTTAGAATAAAAATGCAGTTTTTGAAGCAAGGTTAACGAAGCTTTATGGGTTCATTAGTTTTGGAACTACAAAGAGATGCGCTTAATCCAGAAATCTCCGTGTTACTTCTACTAAGAAAAGCTTTGGTTGTTGCAAGGAAACTCAATATTCAGGAGTTTCAGCAATGGGTAGAAAAAGAACTTAATGGCTATCCTGAGATATCATATCTCCCTCAATATCGCTTCATGTTTGGACAGTTAAAGGCACGTAATCCTTCTATCGGATGGATACCAGTCATAGTTAATCCTCAGATTCACGAGTTCATATCTAAACGACCTGTTGTTCAACCAATCAGTCAAATAGAAACACTTGTTGAAAATTTGAAGGATAAAAACGACCCTTTAATTACCATGCCACCAGCATTGGAAAAATTTTTAAGAGAGTACCATGGCATTCAATTTGAAATGCAAATACATATAGATATATCACAAGCAACAGGCGTGCTAGAGGCTGTACGGGATGTCGTTCTTAACTGGTCATTGAAATTAGAGGAAGATGGGATTTTAGGCGAAGAAATGACTTTCTCCCAAGAAGAAAAACAGATCGCTGCCAAGAAAGATTATAGTAGTTTAATCCAAATCACTATAGGACAGTCACAAGTGCAAAATTCTTCATCAGAAAGTCAATCAAGCTCAGAATCATTCAGCAATGACCTTCGCGAAGCAAACGTTGCTAATTTCGCAAACCAAGTTTCTGGCAATGCGCGGCAGCAGGCAAATCAGCATATCCATTCATCTGAGTCGCGGAGGACTCTTGCTGAAGCAGCCGAGGAAATTCAGCAACTCTTGAAGCAGTTGGAGCAGACGAACCCAACTGCAACTGAGTTAGAAAAAGTTGCTTATGTTAATGATGAAACTACTCCAAGTTTTAAGCGTCGTGTCGCAGGTGCGCTCCAGGCAAGCGGTGAAACAGCAATCGACGAGTTCATTTTAGAAAACAAATATCTCAAAGTTGTCAAGTCGGCTATCAAAGGTTGGCTACAACCAGGTAGTTAGCGTTACTAGCAGCATAACAACGCCCATGCACGACGACCGCCAAAAGTTGCTCGGTTATGATGCAAAGGTTATCTGCGGCGGGTGATGGGCACCGTTATCTCGCAAACACTGCCTGACTTTGGAGATGATTAGGAAGCTCGATCGAGAGCTTTACAGAAAGAAAATTGGTAGAATAAATAGATACGCTTCATCGCGCACCATACAACAAGCTCGTAAATCCAATCTTTTCACCAAACCTCAAACTAGGAGATTCTCAAAAATTCCAACTATGAACTACCGAAACTACAGATGCCATGTGAGGGAAACTATATAAATGCCCAATAAATTAAGAAATACCCGATCTGGTACTGCTGGCGAAATGAATGTCATAGCAGTTTTGTCGCGATGCGGATTCAATATTGATAAACCTTTACAAATTGATGACGAGATTGATGTAAACTTCAGAGTAAAAATTGGAAAACTTAATATTACAATTCCTATACAAGTTAAATCGGTTCAATTTCCAGAAAAAACAAATATAAAACATAATTTTATTCAGGGATTAAAGAAAAAATATTTAGAATGTCAACCATACTTATGTCTTGCCATTTACCGTCCTGAAACAAATGAAATATGGTTTATAAACGGCAGCAAAAAAATACAAGAAGTCTATCATTCACAAGAATCTTGGAACGCAAAGCATCGTCCATATAATAACTTGTCTTTGGATGCTGACATACGCATTGCTCTACCTTGCAAAGATATATTATTTAATCAAAAATGGAAAATTCCTGCTGATCCTTGCAATTATCTAAACAGTCGTTTTCAAGAATTAATATCTGAGATTGAAAAAAATATTATTCCCTCAGACGAAATCATTTCATCTATCACTACCATTGAAAGTAAATGTGCAGTAGTAGTAGAAGTATTGGACATTAGCGGTCAAGTCGTTAGGAAGAAATATCGACTTGAAGATACAATAGAGGAATTAATATCCTCAGCAATTTCTATATTAGAAGAGTTTATTATTCCTAATTTCTCACCTCTGATTCACCAAGAGCGCATCTCTATCATGCTGCTTCGCGAATTATTAGTAAATGCGATAGTACATCGCGCATACGATCGAGCTAATGATGTAGTTATTAAGGTTATGCCAACTTCGATTCAGGTAAAAAATCCTGGAAGGTTATTGCCTCCTCTAAGTCTTAGTAACAATCAAATTTCTGGAGGATACGTTGTAATAAGGAATGAAAAATTAGCATTGCAGCTTCGACAAAAAGGGCTTGTTGAGTTAGTTGGTAGTGGGTTGTTATGGGTAAAAAAAATGCTAAAGCATCAAAATCTTTCTCCAGCAATTTTTACGCAAGATGCAACATCATTCTCAGTGACAATAAGCTATGAGAATGTCTAGGTGACCTTGATGCCTAACAACGCCCATGGACACCGACTGTCGAAAGGTAATTTGTTATGATAGAAAGGTTGTTGGCGGCGGGTGATGGGCACCGTTATATCGTAAACGCTGCCTGACCTTAGAGATGATTGGGAAGCTCGATCGAGAATCAAGGATTTCGCTGGATAAATGTTGGGCTAGATTACCCACACTAATTGCTGCTTTATTTTACGATTTATCAACAGATAAAGAAATCAAAATCCCTTCAATCGGTGAAAAACGGGAACGGGAATTGCGGTCTCCTACAGCTAGGACTTGATATGATATCTACGAGCAAGCCAACTGGTTGAGCCAACAATCCCCGTACCTTGATAGTCGGGGAGTGTCAACAACAACTATTAAGGCAACTCAACCGAATTCGGTTTAGCAATGTGAGGCAAACCCCAGCCTAATTTTTCCCGCAAAATGTGGAAAAACTCAAAAGACTGTATCCGAACAAAACGCGCTGGGTAGGGCGATCGCTCCACTTGCACCCAATCCTCCGGCAAAACATAACATCCGCCGTTCCCATCTACCACCATTACCAGGCGATTCGGACTCGCCGGCAAAATTTTGACCGGTTCGGTGTTGGAAAACACCAAAGCCCGCGAAGCCATCGAATGGGGGCAAATAGGGATCAATTGCAGCACCGGTATTCCGGGAATAATTACAGGCCCGCCGGCAGAAAGGGCGTAGGCTGTCGATCCTGTCGGAGTCGAGATAATTACTCCATCTGCGGCAATGTCAATAGAGGCGTGCTGACCGATCGCCACTTCAAAATGACACATACAAGTCAGCGGTTCGCGGTGCAGAACCATTTCATTGAGACAAAGGGCTTCCCAGAGGCAGTCATTGTCTCTAAACAGTCGCACGGCCAGCATTGACCTTTCTTCTATTTCGTATTCTCCGGCGATCGCCTTTTCCAAAGCTTGCGGGAGCAAGTTTAGGTAAGTTTCTGTTAAAAAGCCCATATGACCGGTATTGACAGTCAGCAGTGGCACTCCGATGGGAGCAACTTGGCGAAATGCAGACAGCACCGTACCGTCGCCGCCCAAAACCACTGCAAACTCCATGTCACTGTCAAAACCGGGAGGGACAAGTTGGTCGATAGGAGTGTGGCACATGGGGCGATCGGGGCTAGAATAGCCCAAAATTCCCCCGGCACCGGAAACCGCGCAGACCTCCCAGCCGCGGGCAGTCAGCTTGTCTTTCAACTCTTCGGCGATGCGACAAGAGACTGGTTTAACGTCGTTGTATATAATCCCAGCTTTCGGCACTTTAAAATGTAAAGGGCATTTTTTGTTTACTCCGTTTTTTCGTCTTAAGCTGCTCGTACTCTATTTCCTTGAGCTTCTTCAGAATCAGATTAAAGTATTCTTCGAGATAAGACTCCAAAGTAGTAGTTTCTTTGGGGTCGATTCCGAAGACACTGTAAACATCATCCATCGGAGCTTTCAAGGGTTTTCCGGCGGCCAAAACTTCTGAAAAAGCCAATCTGTCAGCTACGTTCCAACTCCACTGAAAGAACTTAGCAAATTGACGGGTGGCTTGCAACAAGGCATCTGGGGTGCGCGTAATTTTCGCTTGCTTCCCAGAAAGCCGCTCGCACAACCGCACGATTTCTTCAGCATCCCAAGCTCGATTTCCCACTACCGGAAAAGTTTTTTTCTCGGTTTCGGGAACCGAAAGCGCCCGGACGGCAAACTTCGCAACGTCCTGAGTGTTCATGTAGGCAAGGGCTGACGGCTTGTTAGGCAGCCAAACTGCCTGATTGTCCAAAATCGGCATCGCGTACAGGTTCACCAGTCCTTGCAAAAAGCCGCAAGGTCTCAAGATTGTGTAATCTAGACCGGATTCTGCTAAAAACAGCTCTGTACAGCGCTTAATTTCCAACAAGGGGACTTGCGGATATTTCTCGGCATCGAGAAAGGAAAAGAAGATGTAACGCTTGATGCCTGCTGCTGCTGCTGCTTGGATCAGCGATACTTTTCCATCCCAGTCTACTCTTTTGATGCTGACAGAATCGCCGGCACTGGCTGTTGCTGCATCGATGATAGCACTGACGCCTTCTAGTGCAGGAATCAGGCTGTCGGGCTGGCAAAGATTCCCCGGTACCAGTTCGGCGCCCCATTCTTTCAAAAATGCAGCTTTTCTGTAATTTCTAACTAAACAGCGCACCTGGTAGCCCTCGTCTAGGGCGCGGCGGGCTATTTGGCGGCCGAGAGTGCCGGTGGCACCTACAATCAATAAAGTCATCTAGGGATTTATTTATGAATCTTAAACTTTCTATACAATAGTATCAGGTCTTTCTCATTTTTTTATAAAAACTTAACAAAAACCTGAAATCGTCTCATATAACGATCGGTATCCAGCAGGCGAGAGAGTCCCAGAGTCCCAGAGTCCCAGAGTTTGAGAGAAAGCGTTGCGTATTTATCGACGAATAAAAATTTTGCTTGTGGCTTTGATACTGATGTCTTATTGACGATATGTTGTAATAACTCAGGACTCTGACAATAAATTTTAATAAACCGGGTTTTTCTAATCTTGCCAACGATCGTGCACGATTTTTATAGTAAAAAAACCCGGTTACGACGCTCGGTACGATCGCCTATTCTTCGCCGCCGCCTTGGAGTTTGAGCAGCAAGAAGCCTCCACCGATACCGACGAAAATTAGGGAAAATGACAAAAAGGCTGCGCTGATAAATTCAGGGTTCATGTGTTTTAGAGTTCCTTGACGATCGCAAATTAAATAAACATACTTTGACACTCTCGGCTTTGTTAGAGTCGGAGATTCTCAATTCCTTGATTCACCGGAAAATTAGCTATCTCTTGCGAGCAATTTCCGAACAGTTCGATTCTACCCAAGTCACAACCAAACAGTCGAGTTTAGACAATCTTTGCCAGTTCATCTGAATCAAGCGTACTAGGATACTGACCTAGAGTTTGGGCGTGTCCCACCCTACTTTTGAATTGAAAATTTGAGTTTTGCTGGTTTCTGGGTCAAGTTTCGCCGTACTGTTTTGAGAGCGGCTGGGTATCTCACTTGAGATTGCTACTTCTGGTTGACCAATTGTTCCACTTGCCGATCGCGCTTTAACGTATCAACGGTGTTATGGCCTGTGTCATGGTGGTATTTTACTGTATCAAGTTACTTAGATCAACGATCGGTATCAAAGAACTTCACAGCCTGGGTTAATCCAGCAGCGAGTTTTCATCCGCAGTCGGGGATTTCCGGGATTTTCGGCAGGTCTCGGATAATTTGAGAAAATTAGCTACTTAAATGTTAAAATTTCATTGCCGAAATTCCTGTATTTTGTGGGAGAAAACTGCCTTGAGTCTGGATCGGGAATCAAAACTAGCTGTAACTCTCGGAGATCCGGCGGGAATAGGCCCGGAAGTGATTCTCAAGGCCTTGGCAGATCCCGCTGCAGCTTTGAAAGTGACGGTTTTTGGCGATCGGGCAATTTTGCAGCAAACTTACGATCGGTGGCGATCGATCCATCCTAATGCTGCTGCATCCTTGGCAAATCCCGAAACACTACACATTATTGATATAGCAGCAGACAGCAAATGGGGTTCCATTGTCCCCGGTGTTGGAAGTGCAGCTAGCGGGGCGGCTAGCTTTGCGTATATGGAAGAGGCGATCGCCCGTACCCTTGCCGGCGAATTTTGTGCGATCGTTACCGGGCCAATTTCCAAAACTTGCTGGCAAGCGGCCGGTTACAATTATCCCGGACAAACAGAACTCCTGGCAGAAAGAGCCAAATCGCAGCGCTTCGGGATGCTGTTTGCCGCCACATCTCCCCACAGCGGTTGGACGCTAGTAACTTTACTCGCTACTACACATATTTCCCTGCGTCAAGTACCCGATGCTTTGACTCCAGAATTGCTGAGCGAAAAACTAGAATTGCTGGTAGAGTGTTTGCGGGAAGATTTTGGGATAGAAAGACCGAAAATTGCAATTTCTGGCTTAAATCCTCACAGCGGCGAAAATGGCAAACTGGGAAAGGAAGAGCAAGACTGGATGATACCTTGGTTGGAAACGCAGCGCGATCGCTTTCCTCAAGTGCAGTTAGACGGGCCAGTACCCCCGGATACCCTGTGGGTAAAACCGGCTAAAGTTTGGTACGGCTTAGCCAAGGAAGCTCACGACGGTTACTTGGCAATGTACCACGACCAAGGGTTGATTCCAGTAAAATTGATGGCCTTCGACAAAGCAGTCAATACAACAATTGGTTTGCCCTTTGTTCGCACATCTCCGGATCACGGCACAGCTTTTGATATTGTAGGTCAAGGGATTGCCGATGCTTCCAGCATGAAAGCAGCATTGCAGTTGGCGGCCGAGTTGGCCAGTCGCAGAACAGCAGTTAAGATAGGCCGATAGGCGCGAGATCGGCCCAAGGCGAAAAATTAATTGTGTCATTCCTATTAGACAAATCCTAAAAAGCCTGTAAACAGCAGGTATCCTGCCAGTTCCACAAGAATTATTGGAGATGTCTATTGATTTTCGCAGTAGTGAGGCGATAAACCAACAGGTCATTTTTGGCGATCGGTTAAAATCAGATTTTGGTAACAAAGTATGGCAGCATCTAATGATAATTTAGGCAAAGTATATCAGTCAGAACCAGAAGTTGCAGATGAAAATTTGGCAATTCCTAACGCTGGAGAACAACTCCAGGAATTGCTAACCATACTGACTGAATTGCAATTAGTAAAAAACTTTAAAAAAAGACCAAGTGAGCTGAAATTACCGCTTTCACCTCAACAACAGATCGAGCGATTTGATGAACAGGAAAATCAACGAAAGCGATTGTCTTTTTTGATAGAATCCTCTGCTGTTGTACCGGAAGTATTGACTAATAATGAAGAAATTCCATCTCAAAAACGACAAATAAATAATGAAGAACCAGGTGTATCTAGGACGGCGAAGGCAGCCAAAAATTATCGACCTTCGGAGGAAGAATTAGCACAAGCAGTGGAGGAGTTCAAAAGGTTGCAGCAATTGCTGTTTGAAAGGGATGTGCCGGAATTTTACAGTCATATTTTGAACGCGGAACAAAGGTTAGAAAATTTTGAAAGTTTGATGTCTGAACCGCAGGAGTTGATGAATTTAGTCAGACCGTTAATTCCATCGTTGGTGAGAGAAGAAGTAGAGGGGTTTAAGTTGGAATTAAAAAAGGCGATCGAACTCGCCACCAACGATAGAATTAATCCCCTGGAATTCCAGGCAAAATTAGCGGATTTGGAAAATCAAATTGCTAGTTTCAACCACCAGGAACTACCGAATCCCGAACAATTGATCCAACGGCTGATGCCTGTGGTGGGCGAGTTGCTCAACCGCAGGGTAGAGGAGTCTAAGTTAGAAGTAGCTTCGGCGATCGCACCGACAGTCAATCAAGTAATTCACAATCAAAACGGGCTGGAAGAGAAAGTAGTAACAATTGAAGATAAATTGGCGAACATTCAGCAGCGTTCCCAGCAGCAACCGGAAGATTTAATCAAGCAATTAGTTCCGGTAGTTAGCGACTTGCTGAACCGCAAAATTAGTGAATTAAAATTAGAGGTTGTCGAAGCTGTCGCACCGTCAGTACAGGTAAGAATAGCTTGGGTAGAAATAGAAGAAAAAGTATTAAGCATCATTGAGGGCAGGCTGGCGGTGCAACAGTCGCCAATTCAGAAGCCAGAAGAGATCGTGGCGATGCTGATGCCAGCAATCACTGATTTGCTGAACCAAAAAATTGAGCGATCAAAATTAGAAGTAGCAGCGGCGATCGAACCTTTGATAGAATCAGCAATTCTGCAAAGAGAAGTTCAAGGAAAATTGAGCGATGTTGAAAGTAGATTAAACAATCTTCAGCGACAGCAAAAGTCTCAGCCGGAAGAAATCATGGCGCGGTTGATGCCGCTAATGATTGAGTCGCTAAACCGGAAAATTGATGAGACAAAGTTAGAAGTCAGAGAGGCGATCGCCCCGGCTGTCAACACTGCCATTCAAAACAGTGGCATTGCAGCACAAATATTGCAAAATGAAAGTAAGATTGTCGAAGTTCAGCAGCAAGTTTTAGCGGAAATAGAAGGGTTGATGGGCAGAATCATGCCTGCGATCGTAGAGATGGTGTCGGGAAGCCTTCGGGAAGCGAAGCTAGAGATAGAATCTGCGATCGCCCCCGCTGTTGATGCCATCATTCAGAATCAAAGGATCGATGCAAGACTCGCAAACATCGAAGAAAAGATTGTGGCGATCGAACACCGGATTTATGAATCCACAGACTTGTTTACAGATTTACTGAAACCTTTGATTGACGAGTTGATGGCTAACCATCACGCGCAACTACAAAAGTCTGCGATCGAATCTATTTTACCATTGTTAGATGAAGTTGTAGGTTATAATTACAAACTCAACGGTAAAGTAGAGGAACTCGAACGCAAAATAACCAATGCTCAATGGGGAGGCGATCGGGAAGAATTAGTGAGGCAGATTCAACTGATATTTCCCGAAATGATGCTCGAAACAATAAATCAGTCGAGACAATCATTTACAGAAAGCATAACTCCGATAATTGATGAAGTAATTAATACCAAAACCCGAGAAAATAAACACTCGATGGGAGTAGCCATAGCGCCTGCTCTTCCTGCGGGAATCCGTCACACAGTCAGTGAATCGCCCGATGCAATTGCAATGGCGATAGCACCGGAAATGGCCTCTGCTATCAAACAGCAAATTCATCTCAAACGAGAAGCAATGTCGGATGCACTTTATCCGATCGTCGGTAGCACGATTTTAAAGTACATCGCAGAGATGATGCACCAGATCAATGAAAAAGTCGAATCATCCTTAAGTACAGAGGGAATTACTCGCAAAATTAAATCCAAATTACAGGGAGTTTCGGAAGCAGAATTGCTGATGCAGCAAACAACACCGCTGACTGTTAAAGCTGTTTTTTTAATTCAAAAAGAATCAGGCTTAGTAATTTCAGTAGTACAGCATTCTGAACGCGAACAGCTAGAATCAGAGATGGTAGCGGGAATGCTGACTGCTATTCGCGCTTTTGTCAACGATTGTATCTCTCAATCGGGAAATATTGCCGAAATTGATGCCATAGAATACGGCACATCTACAATTGTACTAGAAGTCGCTGGTTCGTGTTATCTAGCAGTAGTAATGCAGGGAGAAACGAGGCAGTGGTTTAAGTACAAAATGCGAGCAATATTCAAAAATATTGTTCAAGAATATGGAGATATAATCCAATCATTTAACGGCGATCCCACTGCAGTGCCGCCCGAAATCAACACGAATTTGCAAAAGTTAATTGAGACAGATATAAAAGTTAAATCTCCTAAAAAGCCAATTTTACCAATTATCGGTTTAGCAGCGTTAGGTTTAATTGGCATACCTTGGGGAATTCATCAATACCGCAGCGGGATTGCAGCTAGCATAGAAGCAGATACAAATTTAGCTTTACAATCTAGTCCAGAGTTATCGGTTTATCGCCTCGCGGCAGATGTGAAAGATCGAATATTGGAGATTTCGGGACGAGTACCGAATCAAAAACTGCGATTGCAAGCGGAAAAAATAGCTCAACAAACTGCTCCCAAATTAACAATTGACAATAAAATCATCGCCGTTGAAGTACCTCCCGATCCAGTTTTAGCTGCAGCCGATGTCAAACGTACTGTGGAGCTTTTGAATAAATTAGAAAGCATTAATATTTCGGCTCGCTATGCAGAGGGAAAAGTCGCCGTTGCAGGTAGCGTGAGCAAGGCGGCAGATGCTGAGAAAATAACTCAAGCTTTTGAAAAAATTCCGGGGGTGAAGTCTGTAACAAATACAGTGGGAATAGGCACTCAACCTTCCTCACAAGCAATAGATGTTCGCCTTTATTTTGGTGTGGGTTCGGCAATTTTATCGCCAAAAGACATCGCACAAAAGCTGACAAAAGTCAAGGAATATATGAAGGAAAATAGTACGAAGAATTTAAGAATTATTGGCTACAGTGATTTTAAGAGCAGTCCGGCGGAAAATCAAAAATTGGCACTGGGAAGGGCGGCAAATGTGAAAACTGCTCTGGTTAAACAAGGGATAAGTGGTAACAGAATACAGGTGGCTTCTACTAAGGGCAGTCCTGAAGGTGTGGAGGCTAATCAACCGCTCTGGCTGAGAAGATTAGTAGTATTTGAGGTGGTTAATTAAATTTGGGAATTGTTGGCTGTTGACTGTTAACTGTTGGCTGTTGACTGTTAACTGTTAACTGTTGACTGTTAACTGTTGACTGTTAACTGTTGGCTGTTGACTGTTGACTAATAACTAAGCTGTTGCGGCATTTAAACTGTATGTCAAAAAAAATAAAACTCTTGTGGTGTGGGCCGGAGAACCCGCCCTGAATATACAATGTAAATGCGCGAAAACTTAATAACAAACAACAAATAACAAATAACAAATAACAACTGACTACTGACTACTGACTACTGACTACTGACTATTAATTCAATCGAACTCGCCCGGAGGTAAAGGCTTGTATTCGATCGCCCGCCAAGCATACTAACAACCGGCCGCTTCCGTCAATGCCGGCGGCGTCTCCGCACATGGTTTCTGAGGAAAGCTCGATCGCCACATTACACCCAATCAGCCCGTCGCGGCGGCGCAATTCCGGCAAAAGCGGCGCTAAACCAGACTTTTGGGCGGGCTTGTCTGTGGTGGAAAACATATCGGCTAGTTCGAGTAAATAGTGCCGCAGTCGATCGAGCAAACACAATTCATCTGGTACTGTATTAGCAATAGAATGCAAGCTTACCGCATTGCCGAGATCCTTTTCATCCAATCCCGCAGCCGCGAAATCTACGCAGCGGTTGAGTCCAATTCCCACAACGGCGCGAGTTTTGCCGGAAACATTGCTAGAAGTGGCTTCACAGAGAATTCCGGCTAATTTGTGGCGATCGATCCAAACATCATTCGGCCATTTCAGGCGCAGCATATCGCGGCATTCGGGAACCAAATCTTCGATCGCGTAAATCACCGCCAAACCGGCTGCTAAACTGAGTCCAGGTAACAGATTGGGATTGAGATTGTCTAGGACAAAGCTAGCAGTAAAAACACCGGGCGGCGAATACCAAATGCGTCCGTGTTGGCCGCGCCCGCTGGTTTGCTGCTGAGTAAATATTACATCTCCGTGGTGGAGTTTGGCCGCGCGGGCGATCGCCCAACTGTTTGTACTCTCGCAGGTTTCTAAGGTGTGCAGCCAGTGGGGGAGGTTTGGGCGATCGGTTGATTCTGGTGGAATTAATGGCTGTTCAGACAAGGTTTGATTTGTAATATTTGATATCTCAAAGCTGATTATCGCAGGCCGATCGGTTTTTTTTAGGTGATTTGGGCGATCGGCATTTTCCTCAGTCATATCAAATCCGTTAGTATCGAAATTATTCATCTCTCTCTTCTCTTCCTCTGTGTTCTCTGTGTTCTCTGTGGTTAAATCATTCCCCTACAGCCGTAATTGATATCAATCTTGGACGCACAGAGAGTCAGAAACCCGATTTTTGCGATAAGAAACGGGGTTTGTTTAGCCTTAGTATTACCCTCAAAAAAAGACAAGCAATCGCCCCACAATTTACGCTGATTGGTCTTGCATTTCCAGCAACTCAGGAACCGTCACAAACCGATATCCCTGCTTTTTCAAACCCGCAATCATCTCCGGTAAAGCCTTAATAGTACGAGATCGATCGCCCCCGCCATCGTGCATCAAAACGATCGCCCCCGGCTTCGCACCCTTCAACACATTATTAACAAAAGCCGACGGTTGAGCGTGCGGATCGGTATCTGCAGAAGTTACCGACCACATCACCACAGAATAATTGCGATCCTTAGCATACTTAGCCAAACCATTATTCAAAACACCTCCCGGCGGGCGGAAAAAAGTAGTCTTAACTCCCGTCGTGTCGTAAATAAGTTTAGCCGTGCGATCGATTTCATCAGCCACCGTCGCCACATCCATCGGATCGTACCAGTGATGCCACGTATGATTGCCGATCGCGTGACCTGCAGCCACAACTTTTCGAGCAATTTCAGGAGAATTTTCGATAGATTTACCTATCCAAAAAAAGGTGGCTTTAACATCATTTTGCTGGAAAATATCGAGCATTTGTTCCGTCGTTTCCGGCCACGGCCCATCGTCAACCGTTAAAGCAATAACTTTCTCAGAATCTTTGACTTTTCCCTCAAAAACAGTTGTTCCCTGAAACTGTTCCGGCGGCACAAAAGTCAAAAGCTTTTCTTTTGATTCCAATACAGTGAGAAATTGCTCAATTGTGCGATCGACATTCAACGCTGTGCGATCGTCCCCTACTTCCTTTGCTAGCGGATTTACCGTTAAAAATTGGTTGAGATTCTGCACCTGCACCTGAGCGGTTGCAGGATTATTGCTGAGGTGTTGGTTTGTCGGCATCAGCGTACCGATGACAAAGCTAATCACAGCCGCTGCCAGGGCGATCGCCAGAAAACGCCATTGTTTTCGCAGTCTCTCAAACAGATGATTTCCGCTCACTTGAAATTCCTTTCACTCCACACTGCGGATAATGATAATGGGAATTCCAGGGAAAAAAACTAAATTTTTTATTATGTCTCAGCCGGGATTGACAGCGATCGAATGCGCGCCGACACAGACAAAACCGGCAAGAGTTAAGAGTTTCTTGAGTGCGCGCAGGTGGACTTTGTTTGTATCGCGGCGATTTCTCATCAAAAGATATCTCAAACATCCCTACAGAAGGCATCGCAGTCCCCGCCACGACTTCCGCCAAAGAAAACTGTTCCGCCAGCAAACCCTCAAAAAACCTCAGCACGGTTAATATCTGTGTGTAGTACAGTCTCACCATCGGATTTATTACGGGCTGCACCACCGGGTTATCAGCCTAATGTCTTGATTTTTGGTAACTCTGGGATGTGAGAGTGTTGGTTTGGGCGATCGACACCCATTGAAAAAACCCAATTTAAAAAAAAGTTGTATTACCCCCTTGACAGTCTTGTAATACACAATGTAGTATAAATGTATGGCAAAGGAGGAAGAGCTTAAAAGCCTTATTCCACAAGCAATACGAACCTTGAAAACCGAATAGAAAATTAATCGTGTCACATAATTGCGGACATCGGCGGTTTAGACTCCGGCAACAAAAGCCCGATCGGCTTGTAGTACGCGGAATCAACCGCCACCTCGTCCAAACAGCAATTTCTTGAGGCTGTAGCTCAATTGGGAGAGCGTCGCTCTGTCACAGCGAAGGTAGCGGGATCGAAACCCGTCAGCCTCGTCTCCGTTTCCCGGAGTTGCGAGTAACAAATTATGAGTAACAAATTTATGAGTTTTGAATTAACAATTTTCTTTAACTCAAAACCCATAACTTAAAACTCAAAACTTTCAAAGTCCCGTAGGCAAATTGGTTTAAGCCGTCACCCTCTCAAGGTGAAAATTGCGAGTTCAAACCTCGTCGGGA
This sequence comes from Microcoleus sp. S36a_B3, assembly GCF_036700745.1. NCBI lineage: Bacteria > Bacillati > Cyanobacteriota > Cyanophyceae > Oscillatoriales > Microcoleaceae > Microcoleus > Microcoleus sp. S36a_B3. Next base: position 32,150 of record NZ_JAUBPN010000032.1, read on the forward strand.
CTCCCAGGTTAGGTGGCTGAGTGGCTCAAAGCATCGGTCTGCAAAACCGAATTTCGCGGGTTCAAATCCCGCCCTAACCTCTGTTCTTACCAATTCGCAAGAGCAATCTCAAATCTCAAATAAATAGTGCTGTAGGCAAATGGTTTAAGCCGCTTGGTTTTCACCCAAGTGAATTGCGGGTTCAACTCCCGTCAGCACTTTGCGTGGGTCGTTGGCAGAATGGTTTTGCAGCCGCCTTTTAAGCGGATGGATCGAGGTTCAATTCCTTGGCGACCTACCAAATTTTCCATCTTGGGTTGGCCCTCCTATTGGTGTGGGTAGCTGTCTGTAAAACAGTAGCTTAAAGCGTTGCTGGTTCAATTCCAGCCCGACCCATTTGCAACTGTATTATGACTTATACAGAAAACCCAGTTTCTGAGAAAAATCTTGCATCTCTACGAGAGATATTAAGAAAGAAACCTGGTTGTTGACCCCCTTGGGTAAGTCCTGTGTATTTAATATGCAGTTGCAATCTTGAGAATGAGTTGTAACTGGACAACAATTCAGTTTGCGCGACTGAACATTTGGGGGTTCAAATCCCTCCGTTCTCATGCTCGGAGAAGTGGCCGAGCGGCTTATGGCGCTTTCCTGCTAAGAAAGAGCGGTTTAACACCCGTCGTGGGTTCAAATCCTACCTTCTCCGTTTCCCCCGATAGCTCAGTTGGTAGAGCGCTTGTTTGAAGAACAAGAAGTCGTCAGTTCGATACTGACTTGGGGGATTGCGTTGCCTTATAGCTCAATGGTAGAGCAAGCGGTTGTTAACCGCTAGGTTGTAGGTTCGAGTCCTGCTGGGGCAGCCATTTTTCAAATTGCCGGGTAGACAAATTGGTAAAGTCGCCTATCTCTGAAATAGGAGTTTATGTAGGTTCAAAGCCTACCCCGGCATCCAATTATTGGGAAGTCGCCTAATTGGCATGGCACCGCTCTTTGAAAGCGGACAAATGTAGGTTCAAGTCCTACCTTCCCAGTTCTGCTGCAAAAGCAGATCGATCGTACTCCTGTAGCCCAATTGGCAGAGGCCGCAATTTCAAGAATTGTGTTGTGTGAGTTCAAATCTCACCAGGAGTACCAAATTTTCAACTAAGTTTCTACTTGCTCCTGTGGCGGAATTGGCAGACGCGGCAGACTTAAAATCTGTTCTATTTTGATTGTGAGTTCGAGTCTCACCGGGAGCATGAACGGGATGTAATTCAGCGGCCAGAAGCCATGCTTTGGGAGCATGGAGTCGTTGGTTCAAATCCAACCATCCCGACTTTACCTCTGTGATGTAATTGAAAAACATCGCTCGCTTAGAACGAGTGTTTTGCTGGTTCGAGTCCAGTCAGGGGTATGAGGTTTTATTCAATCTCAAATCTCAAATCTCAAATCGGTTTTGCCCCTGTAGCCCAATCGGTAGAGGCGCTAGATTTAGGATCTAGTCAGTGCTGGTTCGATGCCAGTCAGGGGTATTTGGTGACATCGCGGGTGAAGTAGCCTGGGTAGGCTTGGAGGTCTCATAAGCCTCTTCATAGCAGGTTCAACTCCTGCCCCCGCCACCAAAAATGCAGGTGTGATGTAACTGGCAACATGAGGCTCTTGTAAAGCTTTCTTGCAGGTTCAAATCTCGCCATCTGCCATTAACCAAAAACATGGGAGCGTAACTCAACTGGATAGAGTGTCGAGCTTCTACCTCGAATGTTGTGGGTTCAAGTCCTGCCGCTCCTGCTGTCTGGGGTTCGTAGCTTAATTGGTAAAGCATCTAACTGGCTGTTAGAAAGATATCGGTTCAAATCCGATCGCAATCCACCACACCAATTTTAGATTTTAGATTTTAGATTTACTCGACAGGTGAATCTTTTACGCGGGCTCATTGCTCAATTGGTAGAGCGCTTGCTTGGCACGCAAGAGGTTAGGAGTAGCCCTCGGGAAGGCTTCGCCTACGATGCTCCTTGATTCAACTGCGGTGTCTGAAGCCAAAGCGGTAGCGGCGCTGGTTTGTGGAACCAGTAATAGCGGGTTCAATTCCCGTCAGACACCCCTCGGAAGATGCCGCTAAATGGTTGGCAACCAGTCTTGAAAACTGGGGTACAGTTAACTGTAAGGGTTCGATTCCTTCATCTTCCTTTTAATTAACCACCGGAAGTCGAAAAGCGAGACACCGTGCTGATAACGCGGCGATAGGAGGGGCAGTACCTCCTCGGTGGATGGATTGGTTTATAATAAGTATAGGTGAAATTGTTGTAATTTCACAGGCTCAAAATAAAGGTTAAATATGAATTTAAAAGATTACAATTACTATTTAGTGCTTGACCTTGAAGCAACCTGTTGCGAAAAACAAGGAACTATCAAACAGAGTGAGATGGAGATTATTGAGATTGGAGCCGTTATGCTAGAAGCAGAAACGCTAATTATTATTGATGAACTTCAAAGCTTTATTAAGCCAGTTCGCCATCCTATGCTGACTGAATTCTGCAAATCGTTAACATCTATTTCTCAGGCACAAGTCGAGGAAGCTCCCACTTACCCGGAGGCGATCGCACTTTTGAAAAAATGGCTGTCTGGTTACTCAAACGGCGTGTTTGGTTCTTGGGGTGATTTCGATCGCAAACAATTTCAACAAGACAGCAATTTTCACAAAGTACCTTTTCCTATTGCTTATCCTCATGTCAATCTCAAACAATTGTTTGCAGAAAAGCAAGGTTTGCGAAAACGGTATGGCATGGCGAAAGCTCTGCAAATCGCGGGTTTACCGCTAGAAGGTACTCATCACCGAGGCATAGATGATGCTAGAAATATTGCTAAATTGTTGCCTTATATTCTGGAGCGAAAACAGTTGTCCTGATTTGCTATCCTACTAGAGTGAGAAAAATTATGGGGAGGTCGCCTAAATGGAATGGCACCGTAAAAACTTTGGAAAAGCGGCTCCCAAAAGGACGATCGGGTTGGTTGAGTAGGGTAAAAAGTTGCTTCGCGACGTTCCCTGAAAGCGCAAACTGGCAACAGGTTGCAGATGCACTGAAAGGAATTAACAGTCCGAGATGGGGGCAGTTCCCGTCTGCTTGCGGGCAGTAAGGAAGCGCGTTTCCTGAAAGTTGCTGTCGATCGATGTGGGTTCGAGTCCCGTCCTCTCCATTTGTTGTCTTTCATTTTATCAGAAAAAAGGTTAAATATGAGAAAACTAAAATATTACGTTGCTTCCACCATTGATGGGTTTATTGCTCGCGAAGATGGCTCATTTGATTGTTTTCCTATGCAAGGAGAGCATTTTGCTGATTTGTTTGAGTTTTTTCCTGAAACTTTTCCGGCTCACCTTCAAAAGGCTCTCGGCATTAGTCCAGAGAACAAGCAGTTTGATGCTGTTCTGATGGGACGCAAAACCTATGAGGTAGGGCTAAATGTGGGTCTGACTAATCCTTATCCCAGCTTGAAACAGTATGTTTTTTCGCGCAGTATGGAAGCCAGTCCAGATGAGGATGTTAAACTCGTTTCAGACAATCCAGTTGCCTTCGTTAAAGAATTGAAAAAGGAAGCGGGTAAAGATATCTGGCTGTGCGGCGGTGGCAATTTAGCTGCAACTCTTTTTTCTGAGATTGACGAGATGATTGTGAAGTTGAACCCGGTAGTGATTGGGGCGGGAATTCCTGTGTTTGGGAGGGCGATCGCTCCGACGAATCTGGAATTGGTCGATCGCAAAATCTACAGTAACGGTTTCATGTTGCTTCACTATCGACTGAAGCATTAGCAATATAGACTTTAGTTGTTGCAATTTCTGGGGGAAAAAAGGACTGAAGTATTTACTAAAAAATGATTTTCTAGGAATTGAAACGCAAAAACAGAAATTTTAAGGGTGGTTGGCAGAGCGGTATTGAATAAGGACGCTCGTGTAAAATAAAGTTGTTCTTTAAGAAAATGCGTCGATTCTGCAATGAAAACGCTAGCTAAATGGTCTGTGGGCGACTATCACCGCATGATTGAAGCAGGGATTCTACGCGATCGCCGTGTGGAGTTGCTAGCCGGTGAAGTTTGCCAGATGAGTCCAGAAACCCCAATTCATTACAACACAACCAAACGAGGTACTAAATACCTCGAAGAACTACTCGCAGGTAAAGCTGATGTCCGCTTCAACGGGCCAATTACGCTATCAGACTCTGAACCAGAACCAGATATTGCGATCGTGCGATTGCCGGAGTCTGCTTACAACGATCGCCATCCCGAACCTCAAGATATCTTTTGGATTGTAGAGGTTGCTCAAACTAGCTTGAAGAAGGATTTAGAGTTGAAAGCCGCCATTTATGCCTCGGCAGAAATTCAAGAATATTGGGTTTTAAATTTATCTGCTAAGCAAATCATCGTGTTTCGCTATCCTCAGAATGGCGAGTACGCTACAGAGCAAAAGATCGAGGCGGGAACGGTTATACCGCTGGCATTTCCCGACATTCGCGTATCCGTTGAGAGACTTTTCGGGTGATTGGGGCGATCGCCACAAATTTTTACGAAAACACTTGATTTTTCAGAATAGTTGTGTTATATTAGCTCCGATGCGGGAGTATAGCTCAGTTGGTTAGAGCAGGTGACTCTTAATCTCAAGGTCGAAGGTTCAAGTCCTTCTACTCCCATCCCAAATCCTTAACCTGAATCGAGCGAAACTCACGAGTGCAATCAACTGCTGTAGGGGTTGGATTACTGTGAGTATTTGCGTTTTGGGATTTTTAATGTCGATCGACCCGATCGCGCGATCGCCCAAGCTATTTTTAAACTGAATAACAACAGGAAATGGTGATTGGCTATGATAGCAAATCTGTCGGCGCGCTGCTATGGAGGCGATCGCGATTTAGATGCGATCGTCGATTTGATCGATATTTGCGAAGCAGTCGATCGGCTCGATCAAGGCACTTCCATCTCGGAATTGCAACAAAAAATCAACCAACCGTGCCGAGATTTAGCCCGCGATATCCGCCTTTGGGAAGATGCCGAAAACAAATTAATCTGTTTCGCCGCGTTGTCGATTTCGGAAACAGGAGAGCCGATCCAAGGTTTGCTGTCGTTTCGCGTCCACCCCGACGCCCGATCCGGGGATGTGGAAGCGGTAGCCGTCGCTTGGGGCGAAACGCGGATGCGCGAAGTTGTAAAAGAGCGGGGCGCGCCTGTGAAGCTGCGATCCTGGGCTAGGGCACAGGATGCCGATCGCATTTCTGTGCTGGAAAGTTGCGGTTTTCGAGTCGATCGGCATTTTTGCCGCATGGCGCGATCGCTCTCGGAATCGATCGCACAACCCCAATTCCCAGAAGGTTTTGTGCTGCGTCTATTCCCCGGCGCGCAGGATTCGGAAGCTTGGGTAGAAATGTACAACCAATCGTTTATCGATCACTGGAACCACCGCGATTTAACAGTCGAAAAATTCAAATACGATTTAGCCCAACCCAATTATAGAAAAGATTTAGACTTGATTGCAGTTGCTGCTGACGGGACTTTTGCAGCTTTTTGTTATTGCGAAATTAGCCCGGAAGAGTGCGATCGCACAGGACGAAATGAAGGCTGGATTACTGTTCTCGGTACAAGGCGAGGTTTCCGCAAAATTGGATTGGGACGGGCTATGTTGCTGGCTGGTTTGCATCGACTGAAAGCTGCCGGTGTCGAGACTGCAATTATCGGCGTAGATGCTGCAAACCCTTCCGGTGCATTGCGACTTTATGAGTCAGCCGGCTTCCACAAAATTCGCGATAGCATTTTTTATGTAAAGGATGTTTGAGCGATTTGAGACTTGCGCGCAGGGTTTGAGAAACCGGGTTTCCAAGCGTCTCGCTGCTAAGATTTCGGGCATTTGCGAAGCTACACTGTTCGTCTGAGCCTTTGACACGATGCCGTACCAAGTCCAAGCAAACGGCAGCGAATTGATTGATTGGGAACGCGCATTAAAGCACATTAGACCTCTTGCAAAAGTCAAATTTACCCTCCGCAAGTCCCCCCTTATTAAGGGGAGAAACAAGAATAATCTTGCTCCCTCCCCTTAATAAGGGGAGGGTTGGGGTGGGGTGCTTTGGATTTTTGCAAGAGTTATATTAACGCAGGCGGCGGCACTAGCTGCGGTTGCGCGGTGGAAGCAATGCGACTTAAGAAGCAAGTTGTCGAGCAGTTCATTATGGTAACAGATGAAGGCGAAAATTCTGCACCTTATTTTGTTGATGCCGATAGGAATTACTGTCGCAGTTGGGGCGTAATTCTGAATGTGGTGTCAGAACAAGTTATGCTAAAGGGAATGCGTCAACATCACCGACATTTGGCAGAAACAGAATGGTAATTTTTTGAGTGCAGTGCGATCGTCCCCGCTGGCGACAAATAATCGCGATCGAGGACGATCGCACTACTGTATAATTCCCATCTAACCATATTTAAGATTACTCCCAAACATCTCCCTCAATATCCTCAAGCGATAACTTTTTTCCGCTTTTCAATTCTTCTCTAGTTTGCTCGACAATTTCTAGTAACTCTGGATTGGCGATGGATGAAATTAACTTTGAATCAGTAGCAGCTAAAGCCTCGCGCAATTGAGACGAAGTGAGTGCGGGATATTTTTCTAATACCTGTTGTTCCGTCCATCCCGCTGCAAACAGCCCCAATAAGAATTCTACAGACAATCGAGTTTCTGGCGCTGCTGGTGGACTTGTTGAAGTTTTCCGGTTGGGATGAATGAGCTTTCGCCAGTCCATTTTTTTACTTAAACGATTTGGGAAGATTTCGTCGATTATACTGCAATTGGGGCACAGTATAAATACGGGTATCCCTAACTGATTCTGTAACACTCCCACCGAATATCGGAGGATTTGAGATTTTATATTAAATAATTGAATAATTGGCAATCACTTATGAGTTAAGGGTTTGAAGCTTTGCTAAACTTACATTTTTTGTAAACTGGTGTCATTTCCCGATTTGGCAATTAAATTGTTGTTACGATCGCACTGCAGCACTTTCTTGTAGACTACACTGATAGGGTGTTGACAAGGCGATTCCCTAGGGGATAAGCCCGCTTCACCACCTTTTTTTGTTCGTTGAAATACCAAATTGGGTTAGCGAAGCTTGCAGCTATGGGATCGCGCGTTAACCCCAAGCCACCGTGCAACCGACAGTACAACTACTTTAACTTCTTAAAACTATGGGAAAAAAGTCAAAAACCCAAAAATCCCTGGTCAAAAAATCCAGTTTGCTCTTCCAGCGACTGCAAGAAGCTCTCGATCGAGGCAGTAAAATTTGGATTAAAACAAATAATAGTAGTTTCGGCGGCATTCCGATTAATTTGTTTGGAGAATTTATCGAACTTTTGGTAATTGTTCCCCCAAACGAACAGGGAGAAAATACTGATGCTTACGGACAAGTTACGTGGCTGATTCGACTCTCTGATATTATTGGACTCGCCTATCCTACTGAATACTGGTCAAAAGATAGATTAGAAAGTTTACTGCCACCCGATCCAGTTACTTCCGAAATAGGTGATTAACTGGGTAAGGTGCTTGTGGCGCACCCAAGTGGTTTGTAGTGAGAGCTTTAGTCATCAGATTATCATGAATAAAGTATTCACTACAAGCATTTTTTTTGCATAACTGACTGGATATAATATAGATATTTTTTAAGCTGTTTTGCGATCGGAAATATACATCCCTCCGACCGATTTTTATCAGTTCAATTACTTGTTGCAAGCCGAAAGCTGCACTTTGCAGTTGCCGCCGTCTAGTTCGCTGCAACCAGCCAAAGCTTGAGCTTCTGCTGCTGATTTATCATCGCCCCAACCAGCGCCCGCTCCTCCTTTACCTACTGCGATCGCTCCACAGTTATTCGTATTAGATGTCAGGGGTTCGCAGTCGTTAGCCCCATCACTTTGCTGATTGCACGCGGCGACTGCTGCGTCTAGCGCTTCTTTCTCTGTAGCATGATCCCAACTAATACCCGTAGCGTCAGAAGTCGGAGAATAAGCAGTAGCTCCATGAGTATTTTCAGCTCGAACAACTGGGGCATAGCCCAAGATTGAAACTGTCAAAACTGTCACTCCAACCAACTTGAAAAAGAGATTTTGCAACATATTCGATTCAGAGCTTTACAAGATTTATCTTGACGATTGCTCACTATTATATTAGAATATTTATTGATGTCAAGAATCTTTAGAAAAATTAATACTCGATTAATTTAAAAGTCGTTAGTTGGAGTAGTTGAAGATAGATAATGGGCGGAGCGAAGCGGAGGGATGGGGCATCGGAAATAGTTAGTAGTTAGTAGTTAGTAGTTAGTAGTTAGTAGTTAGTATTTGGTCAAATAACCAATTCCCAATTCCCAATTCCCAATTACTATAAGTATATTTTTTCACAAACAACTTTACAGAAGTTCCGCAGTAATGTCGCTGCTAAAAAACTTCTCGGTAACGGTTTGCGGCGCGGGCGCTTTGGGTGCGAATATTACAGAAAGTCTGGCGCGATCGGGCTTTTGCCAGTTAAGAGTCATCGATCGCGATCGCATCGAAAAGCGCAACCTTTCCACTCAACCTTATTATCGATCGGACATCGGCGCATTCAAAGCCAAAATTCTCGCCAACAACCTGTACCGCGCTTTATCCGTCAGCATTGACGCGCACTCCAAAGAATTGACACGCGCAAATGCCGATCGACTGCTTGCCAATAGCGCCGTCGCGATCGATACTTTTGATAACAGCGTCGGGCGGCAAGCAGTCAAAGATTACTGTACCAGAGTCTCCATTCCCTGCTTGCACGTCCGATTAGCAGCCGATTACTCCGAAATAATATGGAACCAACACTATCGGGTTCCTTCAGCGGCGAATGATGACGTTTGCGATTACCCCCTGGCGAGAAACTTGGTAATGCTGACAGTTGCAGTCGCCTGCAAAGTAATTGTTACCTTTGCTGCTACCAAAGAGCAACAAAATTTAACTTGCACGATCGGAGATTTTGCAGTACAGCCACTTATATTGTAGAATGTCCGTTGACTGTTGCCAGAAACCCGGTCAATCAAGATTGGATGCCCCCATCCTATAAACCCGGTTTCTCACCCTCGAAAGAGATCGTCAGTCGATTTTAGATTTTAGATACTTCGGATTCGCTCAGTACAAGTTTTAGATTTTGGATTGACTTGCAGCGTCGTGAATTACGGGAAGTTGAGCTCTTAGTCTAAAATTTGGGGATCGTCCACGATTTGAGTCGGCGGCACGATACCCGTTGATGGCGGGTGAAAGTTGCAGAAAACGCTTGATAAAATTAACAGGGAAAGTATGGTTGGATCGCAGACTTTTTATTATTTACTAGCACTTCTGGGCTTATTAGTTTTGACTGGCGCCAATGCAGCCAGTTATTCAGCGGGCGGCACTGTTTGTCCCACTAATGATTGCCACGAACCAGAAGTTAGATTCCATAAAAGGATCTTGAAACACGGATCGAGAGGGGCAGATGTCAAAAAACTGCAAAAATTGTTGAACGCGCAGGGTGTGTGCCCAGAGCCGATCGCACTTGATGGCGTGTTCGGCACTACAACCTTAGATGCAGTGAAGAGATTTCAGCGACAAGCCCACCTTCCTGTAGACGGAATTGTGGGAGGCAAAACTTGGGACAGATTGTTTGCTAGTTCCTAACTTTAAGTACCTGACAACAAAAGTTCCTAAATCAGTAGATTTTAGATTTTAGATTTTAGATTTTAGATTTACTTACAGCGCCGTGAATCTGGAAACTCGAACAAAAGTCTAAATTTTTTTGTTCCACCGTCGATCGCCTCGGCGACTTTTATTTTTGGGCGGGGTCATTGTTTCCAATTATTAATCGCAGCGGTTTGTAGTCGTGCAGAGAGCCTATTTTGTGTAACTACAAATCTCTCTTGTCTTCCTCTGTGTTCTCTGCGGCCTCTGTGGTTAAATCATTCCAATGCAACCGGAAACGATATTAAGAGGAATACCCCACTGACTTTAAAACAAAAAGCACAGACTGCAATTGATATAAAAAATAGCGATTTTCGGCTAACATTTAAAATTTCAAATCAAATCGGCTACTAAAATTATCATTTTACGAACTGTCGGATTTAAATCGCGAAACTGCGGAAGCAGATAGGTTATTAATTATTCAAGAAATTTCCGGTAAATCTAAACTTATATCGTTTCCGGTAGCATCGGAATGATTTAACCGGTGCTAGAACACAGAGTACACAGAGGGAGAGAATATATATCTGAATCATTCCGATGTTACCGGATTTGATATAAGTAAGGTTTGAAGCTGACTAAAAAATCAGATTCCCGACTTCTTGAAAAAGTCGGTATCTAATCGATCGCCCTTTTTTCACCCGCGATACTGAACCCGATAAATCCGGTTGTTCGCTTCCTCAGTAAACAGCAAACTCCCGTCAGGTAAAACCAGCAAACCAACCGGCCGCCCCCAAGTTTTCGGGCCAGAAGGATCGGTGAGAAAACCAGTCAAAAAATCCTCATAATAACCTTGAGGTCGTCCGGTAGCCGCATTAAAAGGTACAAACACAATTTTGTAACCAGTTCCTGCGTTGCGGTTCCAACTGCCGCGAAACGCCACAAACGCCCCGTTAAAAAATCTTTTGGGAAACGTTTTTCCGTCGTAAAACTGAAATCCCAAAGCTGCCGAGTGCGCCTGAAACAGCACGTCTGGCATCAATGTTTTGGCCGCTAAATCAGGTCGATCGCTCTTGCCGTTTTTAGCGTGGCGCGGGTCGAGCAAATTCGGCTTAAAATAAGCGTAAGGCCAGCCGTAAAACTCGCCTTTACGAATTCTTGTCAAGTAATCCGGCACCAAATCATCTCCCAAACCATCGCGTTCGTTGACTGTGGCGTAGAGTTGATTAGTTTTCGGGTGAAAATCCAATCCCACCGGATTTCGCAAACCGGAAGCAAATGTTTGCTGGTTTGTGCCGTCCAAATTCATCACTTGCACAGAAGCCCTCGGCAGCGGTTCGGAGTTGGCATTAGACTGGGAACCAACTGATACAAACAACTGGCGTTGGTCTGGGGAAGAGATCACATTTCGCGTCCAGTGTTGGTTGTAGCCACCGCCCGGTAAATCGGCAATTTTTTCCCCTGTTCCAGTTAATTGTTCCTGCCCTTTTGTGTAGGGAAACCGGCGGACTTCTGCGGTATTTCCTAGGAAAAAATAGCGATCGGCAAAAGCCATGCCAAAGGGAATATTTAAATTGTTTTGGGCGCTAGCAAAAGTCTTGCGAACCTCAGCAACACCGTCGCCGTTACCATCCCGCAATAGCGTAATCCGATTTTGCCGGGTTTCTGTTACCAAAACATCCCCAGTCGGCGTCAAAGCCAGCCATCGGGGAGCATCTAAATTGTCAGCAAAAACATTGACGACAAAGCCCGGAGGCACTCGCAGCACTGGCGATGGGGGAATCGGTATTATTTGAGCAGGTTTCGAGGCGCTTTCGGTGGCTCCTGGCTGCGGCAAAGAATTTGCCACAATGCCGATCGGCTGCGGGGAAAGCGGTTTGGTCGGTACAATTTGATTTGCCCGACCATTTGTCAGCGGTGCAGGGGAGGGAATTTGCGACAGTGGACTTGGCTGGGGAACAGAAGTGGCTGTGGCATCTGTAGCTCGATCGCACCCAATCAACGGCAGCAGCAGAATTAGCAACAGGAAACGCAGGTAAGACATAGCAGCGGTTTCTCCACAATTGCTCGACAATTCTTTGATTTTAGCTGCTATTAAACAGCGAAGCCACCGCGCGCGGTGACTTAATTCCCTTTAAAAACCTAGTTCTACCAAAGTCCTCTCACAGGAGCCGGACGGGGAGCCGGAATTGGACGGGGAGCCGGCATCGGAGCTGGAGCCGGACGGGTTATTGGACGGGGAGCGGGAGCCGGAAGCATTGGTGGCGGTTCAGGGGCCGGACGCGGTGCTACGGCGGCGGGACGAACAACCGTTGTAGCTACCACCTTGTAGTCGGGGATCACGGCGATATTTTGCACCATATCTCCGGCTAGCAAGACTCTGACTTTCATTCCCGGTACGAGGCCAATAATTTTCAGGACGCATTTTTGAATCCTGAGAGTCCTGTACCGCGAATTTTCTGGGCGAATGGTTACTACGTCGCCGACAATACTTTTGACAAAACCGGTCAGGGTTTGAGTATTTGCTGTTGTGGTGGTCTGCGTTTGGGCTATTTGAGTTGCAGGGTTAGCCATCACCGGATGCACTGAGACAGCCGACATTAGCACCGACAGGGTTGCACCTGTCAATAATTTGATTTTCTGAAGACGCATTGAAACCTCACATTAACTACTATTCTGGGTTGGGTTTGCTTCCGCTGCGCGAAAATCCCAACCTCTACACCTAATCCAGTTTAATCCCCGGAGTAGGAAATTTATAACAATATTACAAAAGATTATCGAATAACTTATTAGCGACTAAATTTTATATCAAAAGTTCCCGATTTACCATAAGTTCAGCACTTGGTATCTCTCTTTGTGCAGGCGTGATATATTGAGTTTGTTCGATCGACCGTTTCCGTTTTTTTAGGCCCACCTAACTGTCGCTCCCGGGCGGGAAAATCGGCAAAAAGACAGATTGCGCTTGCCGGATTCAGCAGTGCCACAGTTTTAATTGTCGATCGCCAGTCTGCCACAGCTAAAAAATCAAAATTAGTCCCAGGTAAAATTAAATCATGGGTTTGCAGGATTTACGCATCATAATTATGTCCGGCAGCTCGATCGCAAAAACAGTTCGTAGTACGGACTTTACTTTGTCCTAAATTGCGGACTAAAGTTCGCATCCCATCTGAGGACTAAATTCCTCACTACAAACCTTTGCTGTTACCGTTAAACAAGTTATAATTTGTGAAATGGAAACAAAAGATTGGGGCGAATTTACAGTCAAAAATTCAGCTCGAAAATTTGCATATCGGGTGCAGTTGGCGGATAATTGGATAGCAGCTTTGTAGCAAGTTCTAGTGAGGAGTTCAGCGAACAAAAAATGGTAAACAGCAAATTTTTATTTAACAAGTTAATTGTGCTGAGTTTGAGTGCGGCGGCGCTGTCTGTAGCCTTACAGCAGCAGGCGACTGCCCAATCTGTTGCAAATCCAAGCAATAGTGCCGCCACTGAGCGATCAAAATCGGAGGTAAAATTGCCGAATCTCGCAGCCCCAGAACTGCCGCCCCTGGGCGAATCTTTGCAGTTTATTCCCCAGGAACCAAAGGCTGTAGAAAATCCCGTTGAGGAAGTCCGTTTAGTGCTGAGATTGCGAGAACGCCGCGTCTATGTTTACCGCAAAAATAAGGTGCAAGCGAGTTTCCCGGTTGCTGTCGGGAAACAGGGCTGGGAAACTCCCACGGGCAGCTTTAAAGTCATGCAAATGATTAAAGATCCTGTTTGGGAACATCCTTGGACGGGAGAACTTGTACCCGCAGGGCCCGACAATCCGCTGGGGAGTAGGTGGATCGGGTTTTGGACTGATGGTAAGAATGTGATCGGTTTTCACGGGACTCCGACTCTAGAGTCGATCGGGCGAGCTGCTTCTCACGGTTGTGTCAGAATGTTCGATAAAGATGCCCAAGCTTTATTTGAGAAAGTCGCAGTTGGTACGTCTGTGATTGTTGAGAAGTAATCGTAGTTTCGGTAGGGGCGGTGCCAAGAGTGCCCGCCCTGATTTTTCAAGATTACGAATATCAAATAGATTGCTGGTATTTTTCGAGCAATTCTGGGATGTAATCGTAGCCATCAACGCCGATCGCCGGAATGATCTTCGATCGGCTTTTGGCCAAAGATTCTTTAAAAGCTTCAGAGCCCATTTGTCCCCGCAAAATTGTCAGCAAACCAGCCGATTGCCGCCACTCTACCGCCCCAATTTGCTCCAAAGTATACATCCCCAAACAGCCAGCAAATATCGCTTGTTCTAGTTCATTCAAGCTGTAATAAGCTTGAGCCAAATAAGCTAAATTCAGACCTTGCAAATACAAATCGCCCGAAAATTGGGCAGCTTGCCAACCTTCAATCAAATACTCGATCGCACCTGCGGGATTTTCCAGAGCAATTTTAGCAATTCCGAGGCTGCTAGAGCAAAAAGCTTGACTTTGGCGATCGCCCAATTTTTCCGACAACAACAAACCTTGCTCCAAATAGCCGATCGCACTTTCATAAACCTCCGGTTCCACCTCCTCCAACTGCCGCGCCTGAAACACTTCGCTGTAGCCCAAATTAGCCAGGGCATTTGCCTCACCTTGCCGCTCTCCCGCTTGTCGTGCCATAATTAAAGCCCGCTGGCTGTAATTAATCGCTTCCTGATAATTTTTTTGAGCAACATAGTTGCGGCTGATGTGATTGAGATTAGCAACTTCGCAAGCTTTGTCTCCTTCGAGGCGGGCAATTTCCAGCGATTGTTTGTGCAGCAAGATCGATCGCTCGTAGGCCCCAGCCGCCTGCATCGAATAACCCAAAAGCGTCAGAATCCGAGCTTTCGCTTGAGTACCTTCAACACGGCGCAGCGGTTCATCTAAATAATCCAAAGTATGGCGCAGAGCTTTACCGTCAAACGAAGCAAAAATTCCCCCGTAAAGCGGAAAGTATTCCCGCACAGAAAAAGCCCGCAAAATTTGCAAAGTTACTTGAAAACAAGCATTAGCCAACTGTTCCCCGCTCTTAGTAGAATTATTAAACCCACTAGCTAGCTGGCTCCAAATTACCGCAAAAGTAATATAAGTAGAAATTGAAGCTTTTGTGGATACTTTGGAATCATAAACTTGCTTGTCAAACCATGTCGCCAAAGCCCGTTGCAAGCACTGCAAAATAATCGCCAATTCCACCAATGTACCAATTTCTACAGTAGATTGCTGGGCTGCAAATTCAACTATAGATTCACCGATTGAAATAGTCTGCAAAAGAGCATGAGGCAAAGGACTATTAACCTTTTTCGCCCAAAAAGCCCAAGGCCCATTTTGTTCGGGACTGCCAGCGAATCCTAGCTGCTGCGGCTGATAAATCCAACCGACGAGTTCCGGTTCCAACCGCTGCCAAGATTCTAAACCTTTGGCAATACCGGCGGTAATTTGCTGCAAATCTCGCTCGGTTTCGGGATTAGTTGTTTGCAGCATTTGTTGGTGCAGGGATTTTGCTAATTGCTGCAATTGAGCGAGAGTCAGCGGATGTTCTTTATTGGGATCTATTACTTGCAATATTGCCAGGAGACGGCCGTTTGATTCGGCACTAAGGATTTGTTGGATGGATGATGCAATTTCGCGATCGACGCGGTTATCTTTCTGCCAGCGTTCCCATTCTCCTTGGATGGTTTTTAGCGCTCTGAGGCTGCGATTTGCCTTTGCTTGTTTGATTTCGTCTTTTTCGTTTCTTAGCAGGTTTTCGGTAGCGTCAAGGCGTTCGCCAAAACAGCGTTCAAAGATTTCGCCGGTGCCGGTGCTAATGTCTTCCACCAGCATTTGATAAACTTGTTCTTTAGAGCGAATTTGACCTTTGAGGGTGATTTCGACAATTTTATCGATCAGTGCTAGGTAGCGATCGCGCAATGAGGTAGATTCTGGCATAATTTATTTTTAGTTAATAAGTTTTTATTGAGACAGCAGGCAGTATTGCAGGCTGCTACTTCATTTTACAGCTCGTCTGGATTAATGCCCATTGCTCGCAGGCGATCGGCCAATTGATTGGCTCGATACTTTTCCGATTCAGCCCGCTGTCTTTCTGATTCAGCTTGCTGTCTTTCAATTTCAGCTTGCTGCCTTTCAAATTCGGCCCGCTGTCTTTCTGATTCAGCCCGCTGTCTTTCCGATTCAGCTTGCTGTCTTTCAATTTGAGCTTGTTGCCTTTCAAATTCAGCTCGTTGGCTTTCCAATTGAGCTCGCTGTCTTTCAAATTCTTCAGGAGTCGCAATCAAATTCCCATTAATATCGTACCAGCGCAGCCACAACCTTTCATTTTGCAGGAAAGCACCTTGCCACAAACCCAAACTTAACTGTATTTCTGGTATCCAGAATCGAGAACCTGTTAACAATTGTTCGCGGTAACGGTTGCCGATTAAGCGAAATACTCTCAATTGGTTGTTGTATTTGCTAAACACAAAATAATACGGAATCTGCAAAATTCTCTCGTAAACCTGCCACTTAGTCGGCGGCTTGTTTGGTGCAGATTCTGTCAGCCCCAAATCTTCATCTTCGGTACCGGGTGACAGAAATTCGATCGCAATTAAAGGATTGACAGCTTCGTCCCAAATCACGTAACTTTGGCGCAAGTCTCTGTCTTTGTAAAATCTGGAAACGCCCACAACTAAGTACCAATCGGGTCTTTTGTACCAATTGAGATGGTTGGAGTCGTAGTATAGATTGAGATCGCTGGCAGAAAATACGCGATCGGGCGGATAATTGGGGGGAATGCAGCTATCGCACAAAAGTTGTGCTTGCCACCGGTGATATTCGTCAGGCAAACCGGGTTCCTCCGGGTCTTCACTGGGTAGATCGTACATCGTCGGCAGCACTTTTGTTGGGGAAGATTGCGGATCTGGTACGTGCATGGTTATACAATTATCCCTGCGAGATATTAAGGAGATACAGCCACTGCGGTAATTGTTACATTATAGCGCGATGTGATTTCTTGTGGCAGAAAGTCGGTATCCTTTGCACCGGGAATCTTAGCTAAATAACAATCACGAACTGCAAACATAAAACGTAATTGCTCAACTAGGGGAAAAAAGGGAGCCATCAATCGAGAGAGCTTGTTGAATAGATTGATAAGCAGTTAAACCCTGACGTTTGCCAGTATTCACAACTGAACGGACGGCAGCAAACAAATCCCGACCCCATTCCGAACGGGGTAGTGCTAAATATGTAAGGATAGAGGAGTAGAATGTAGTGCTGATGCTTTCCTATCATGCCAGCCAGCCCCATTTGTGCGTCTTCTCAAAAAGTC